>JANONH010000239.1:0-2900 GCA_031420735.1 Methylibium sp. | reverse complement strand
GCAGCTCGTCTCGGCCCACACCGGCTGGACGCCCGACTTCAAGATGCTCGTGTTCGCCGCCTTCTTCATCGGCTTGGCAGTCAAGATCCCCGCCTTTCCGCTGCACGGCTGGCTGCCGCTGGCCCACGTCGAAGCCCCGATCCCGGTGAGCGTGCTGCTCTCGGCGGTGTTGCTCAAGATGGGCGGCTACGGATGCGTCCCTTGGAGTAATAGCTGCGGTACTCCTCGCTCGTGAGGTAGCCGCGACCGCCAAGAAAACGCTCGGCCTCCTTGACCGCCACTTCGAAGTGCGACTTCTGCAGCCCGAGCAAGCATCTTGCACGGCCTGCTCGGGGCGGCAGTGGCGCAGCCAGGGGAGCCGACCGCCGGTCGCACCGCTAGCGGCGGCGGCGGTATTCACTACATCGACAGGGACGCGTCGCGTGCTCCTCGGCGCCATTCGAGCCACTCGAACACGGCCATGCCCAGCAGCATGGTGGCGACGAACAGCACGCCCTCAGGCACCCCCGCGCCCAGCAGCACCAGCGCCGGCCCGGGGCAAATACCTGCCAAGCCCCAACCGATGCCAAACCCCAGACCGCCGCCGACGAGACGCCGATCGATGCTGCGCGAAGCGGGCAACTGCATCGGCCCGCCGAGCAAGGCCACGCTGCGCTGGCGCGCCGCGCCGAAAGCGAACACGCCCACCAGGATGGCCCCGCCCATGACGAAGGCGAGCGACGGATCCCAGGCGCCGGCCAGGTCGAGGAAGCCGAGCACTTTGGCGGGGTCGGCCATGCCGGCCAGCAGCAGGCCCAGACCGAACACCAGGCCGGCTGCGAATGCCGCGAGGCGATGCTTCATTGAATTTCCTTGCATGAGGAGCCTCTGGATTCAGGCGGCCAACAGGTGGCGCGTGACATAAACCGTGGCGAAACCGCTGGCCATGAAGGCGAGTGTTGCGACCAGCGAGCGCGGCGACAGGCGTGCCAGACCGCACACACCGTGGCCGCTGGTGCAGCCCGCGCCGTAGCGCGTGGACAGGCCCACCACGAAGCCGGCCAAGGCCAGCACCGGGTCGCTCGCCTCGACGCGCAAGCTCGGCAGCGCGGCAAACAACTGCCAAGCCAGGGGCGCGACCACCACGCCTGCGATGAAGGCGACGCGCCAGCCGGTGTCGCCCGAGCGCGGGCGCAGCAGCCCGGCGACGATTCCCGAGATGCCCGCCACGCGCCCGTTGAACAACACGAACATGGCCGCGGCCAGGCCGATCGCGAGACCGCCGGCCAGCGAGGCCCAGGGCGTGAAATGATTCCAGTCGATCGACATCCTCAGATTCCTTCGTGCTTGCAGAACAATTGGTGCAGCGAACGCAGGAGCGCCAGCACGCGCTCCTCGCCGATGCGGTAATGGATGTGCTTGCCTTCGCGGCGCGTGCTCACGACGCCTTCTGCGCGCAGCACCGCGAGTTGCTGCGACAGCGTGGGCTGGCGGATGTCGAGCCGCTCCTCGAGTTCGCCCACCGCGCACTCGCCGTGCGAGAGCTGGCAGAGCAGGAGCAGGCGGTCCTCGTTGGCCATGACGCGCAAGAGCCGCGTGGTCGAAGCGGCGGCCGCGCGCATCATTGCGACGTCGACGGCGGCTCGCGGCAAGGCAGGTCGGGTGGCGGTATTCACAAGAACAGTATACAGTTCAATATACTATTGATCAATTGATTGATCACTTTATTAAAGGCAAGACATGAACCCTCTCGTCAAGGCCTTCTTCGACAGCGCCACCGGCACGGTGAGCTACGTGGTGCATGACCACGAGGGCGGCCGCGCGGCCATCGTCGACCCGGTGCTGGACTTCGACCCGAAATCCGGTCGCACCGCCACCGGCTCGGCCGACGCGCTGCTGCGCTTCGTGGACCAGGCGCGCCTTGGCGTCGACTGGATCCTGGAGACGCATGCGCATGCCGACCACCTGTCTTCGGCGCACTATCTGCAGGGCCAGGTGGGCGGGCAGGTTGCCATCGGCGAACACATCCGCACGGTGCAGGGTGTCTTCAAGGAGGTGTTCAATCTCGAACCCGACTTCAAGCCGGACGGCCGGCACTTCGATCGCCTGTTTGCCGATGGCGAGACCTTTCGCATCGGCGAACTCGAGGCACGCGCCCTCAACGTGCCGGGGCACACACCGGCGGACATCGCCTATCTGGTGGGCGACGCGCTGTTCACCGGCGACACCTTGTTCATGCCCGACGTCGGCACCGCGCGTGCCGACTTCCCTGGCGGCGACGCGCACCAGCTTTATCGCTCGATCCGCCGCCTGCTCGCGCTGCCCGAGGCGACCAGAATGTTCGTCTGCCACGACTACCCGCCCGAGGGCCGCAGTGCGTGCTGGGAAACCACGGTCCAGGCGCAGCGCCGCTCGAACATCCACGTGCACGACGGCATCGACGAAGAAGCCTTCGTGGCAATGCGCCAAGCGCGCGACCGCACGCTGGCCATGCCGACGCTCATCTTGCCTTCGATCCAGGTGAACGTTCGTGCCGGCCAGATGCCGGCGGCCGAAGACAACGGCGTGGTCTACCTCAAGATCCCGATCAATCGCCTTTGAGCGAGCTCAGGTCGGCCGAGATCGCCGCGCGCCGCTTTGGCACTCGCGCCACCGCGGGTCGCTCTCAATCGTCGCCGCTCGGCCCGCCTTCGCGCACCTGGCAGAGCAGCTCTTCGGCATCGAATACGGCGGCGCAGCCACCTTCCTGAAGTTCGCCGGCGAAACCGACGTCTGCCTTTTCATTTGATGTAGTTCGCTGAAGCGCCTGGCGCGCGAGGGGGTGGCCGATGGATGCGAGCCCGAATTCCCTGGCGGCAACCGTGGTGGCGTGGCTTTCGCTCCTGGTGGGCGGCCTCACCTTCGGCGTGGGCATGACGCTG
>JANONH010000238.1:0-1962 GCA_031420735.1 Methylibium sp. | reverse complement strand
GCAGCTCGTCTCGGCCCACACCGGCTGGACGCCCGACTTCAAGATGCTCGTGTTCGCCGCCTTCTTCATCGGCTTGGCAGTCAAGATCCCCGCCTTTCCGCTGCACGGCTGGCTGCCGCTGGCCCACGTCGAAGCCCCGATTCCGGTGAGCGTGCTGCTCTCGGCGGTGTTGCTCAAGATGGGCGGCTACGGCCTGATGCGCGTCTCGGGGCTGTTGCCCGAAGGGATCGCCTGGTTCGCGCCGGTGCTGTTCGTGCTCGGCATGATCAACATCGTCTACGGCGCTCTCATGGCCTGGCGCCAGACCGACCTCAAGGCGATGGTCGCGTTCTCCTCCATCAGCCACATGGGCTTCGTGCTGCTCGGTTTGTCCACCCTGTCGGTCACCGGCTTCACCGGCGTGGTGATGCAGATGTTCACGCACGGCATCATCGTCGGTGCGCTGTTCTTGCTGGTGGGCTATCTCTACGACCGGGCTCACACCCGCGAGATCGGCGACTTCAGCGGCCTGGCCCAGCGCGTGCCGGTGTTCGCGGTCCTCATGAGCCTCACCCTGCTTGCCTCGATGGGCTTGCCCGGCCTGGCCGGTTTCGTGAGCGAATTCCATGCGCTGCTCGGCGGTTTCGATCGCTGGGGCCTGTGGGTGGCGGTGGCCAGTATCGGCATCGTCATCACCGCGGCTTACTCGCTGCGCACCATCAACCAGATGTTCCTGGGCTCGTTCAACCCTCGCTGGGAACACCTGAGCGATCTCAACGCGCGCGAAGTGCTCACCATGACGCCGCTCGTGCTCCTGATGGTGGGCCTCGGCTTGTTCCCGAGTGCGGCGCTCTCGCTGATGGGCGCCACGCTCGCCAGCCTGGCCGCCGCCGTCAAGTAAGCCACGCCTTCCCGCGCAACCGCAACCGAAGAGGACCGCGAGCCATGTCGCAATCCAACGCCGCACACGATTCCCACGACCACCCCGGCGAGGGCGCCGCACTCGATGTGCGCGCCGATCTGCACCACCAGGTCGAGCACTTCTGCCACATGCTCTCCGAGCAGGGGCCGATGAGCATCACCTTCGTGCACAACAACACCTTGCTGGGGTTGCAGAAGTCGCACTTCGAAGTGGCGATCAAGGAAGCCGAGCGTTTTCTCGGCGGTCGCGGCTACCTCACGAGCGAGGCGTACCGCAGCCATTTCTCCAAGGGGCGCATCACGCTAGAGGGCCTGGAGCGCGCACTGCGCGAGCGCAAGGTCGAAGGCCTGGACGACACCGTCGTCGCTGGCAATGGGCAAAGCGTGAGCAAGCTGCAAGTGCTGCAGGCCCATCTGGTCTACGGCATCGACGCCATGGCGCCGGCCGACCTACGCTTTCGCGCGCTCGAGCGCGGCGAGACGCAGCGCCTGCGCGAAGACCTTTCAGCCGAAACCCGCAAGCGCCTGCTGGCGGCCGCGGCCAAAGACCTGGCCACGCGGCTCGAAGCGATCGGCCGCTCGCGCACCATGAGCGACTGGCTGCAAGAGTTGACCGGCCTGGACCTGCGCCGCACCTTGCTCGCTTCCGTCAATGGACATCTTTCGGGCAGCAATTCCTTTGCCGCGGCAGTGGAGCCGAACCTGCGCGCTCTGGGCATTCCCGAAGCGCAGTGGCGCACCTACTTCGACTGCATCGACTCGCACCTCGGGCCGCTGCAGGGCAGCGACAGCCAGCGCGCCGAGAAACGCGAGATTTGGCTGCGCGAGGAAGCCGCCCTGGTCGGCTCGCTCGCACAGCGCCACTTCGGCGTGGCAGGCACCCTGCAAGCGCTCGGCAACCACTTCCGGGAGCAACCCGAGCGCTATGCGGCCCTCACGCTGTGGCGCGGCACGCAGCGCCTGCTCGGTATCGGCGACGCGCTCGGCGCGAGCGACGTCAGCCACCTGCAGGACCGTAACCCCGACGCCACCGACGTCGACGCCCTCAGCGCCAAAATCCAG
>JANONH010000237.1:0-8680 GCA_031420735.1 Methylibium sp. | reverse complement strand
GGCACAGCTACGAGAGCAAGGACGTGAATCTCGTCATGTCCGAGGCGACGCGCAAGCGGCACTTCGCCGGTGACGGCTTGGGCGCGGTCACCGAGTTGGGCACCAAGGCGGCCGAAGGCGCGGGCATCGGCGGGGCCATTGGCGGCACTCTGGGTGCCATCGTCGCAGCGCTGGCGGCGGTTGGCACGAGCATCGCCTTGCCCGGCATTGGCCTCGTGATCGCCGGGCCGGTTGCCGCGGCACTGGCCGGTGCGGGTGCGGGGGCTGCCACCGGCGGCCTGGTGGGTGCGCTTATCGGCTGGGTCATTCCTGAAGAACGCATCAAGGAGTACGAAACCGGTATTGAGGAAGGCGGCATCTTGATGGGCGTGAAGCCACGCTCGGAGGACGACGCGACCGAGTTTCAGGACGACTGGCGCAAGTCGCGCGGCGAACACGTCAACTATTGAAGGAGTTCCTATGGGCAAGTACCTGGTGGGCTGGCTGCTCGGCATACCCGCTGTGGTGTTGCTGGCGCTTTATTTCTTTTTTGGCTGACATGGTGCCTGCCGCCGCCCTTGGGCGTGCGGCGTGGTTCCGGTCGATATTTCGGCAGACTGTGCGAGCGGCCTGCCGTATGGAAGAACGCAATGGAAAAACATGCGATGAACAAGGAAGACGTGCCCGAATCCTTCGGCGTGTTCAAGCCGGTGGGGCACGTGGTCATGGCCTTCGCGACACCCGAGGACCAGCGCGCCGCCGCTCAGGCCCTGCAGGAGGACGGCTTCGCCGCCAAGGACGTGGTGCACTACAGCGCCGACGAGATGAAGAAGCAGGCGCAAGGCGAGCTGGAAAACGCCGGCCCGCTTGCAGCGCTCGGGCAGGAAAAAAACCTCGTCACGGCCCACCTCCAACGCTCGCAGCAGGGCCAAAGCTGGCTGGTCGTGTTCGCTCCGCAGACCGAGCAGAGCGAGCGCGTGGCGGTGATCGCCAAGCGCTGCAATGCGCAGCTGGCGCAAAAATACGGCCGCTGGATGATCGAAGAACTGATCTGAATGGGGGCCATTGCAGGCCACGTTTGCCGCGTTCGCACGACGACCCGCCCGCCGCTTGGAAACATGGTCGATGGAGTGGCTTGACCTCGTCCAGTGGCCGGCCATGGCTGTCACGGTGACCGCGGCTTGGCTGGTCGCTTCGCGCCAGGTGCAGCGCAGGGAGATCGGCTTCTGGGTCTTCCTCGCGAGCAATGTCTTGTGGGTGGTTTGGGGACTGCACAGCGGCGCCCATGCGCTCATTGGCCTGCAGCTCTGCCTGGCCGCACTCAATATCCACGGCGCCAGGAAGAACGAAACCGCTCAATGAGGGCGCCAGCGCCTGCGGGGCGCTACAAGCTCGTAGAGCCGAGCGAGGGGCCAAGCTGCAACGGCGTGATGCATCGACGCATGCTGTGCAGTTGACACGAGGCAAGTGTCGGGGGCTCACTCGGGATGAATTCTTCGTGCGCCCTTGTGACCGCTTCAGCGCCGGGTCGCGCGCGCCGTGCAGCTTGGAGATCGGGTTGCGGCAACTCGCGTTCCCGCTATGCACCGGATTGAGCGTCATCTGGTGAGCGTCCGATCAAGGCGATGCCCTTTGCGCGCAGTCGCGCATGAACCGCATCGTCCAGGGCGAGAGCGCGCGCTACCATCGCCGTGCGCGCCCCGATGGCGAAATCGGCAGACGCAGCGGACTTGAAGACAGCATGAATTTGAGCGCGCGCACGGAAACGTGCGATGTGGATCCCGTCAAATTCGGTGAAACCCCTGCAGCCCCGGCGTGGTGCGAGGCAACGCCGAGCCAAGCCGCACCGGGCAGTTCATGCCGGTGCGGAAGGTGTAGAGAGCGGACGGCGGGCACCTTAGACCCACGGCTTTTAAAGCGCCGCGGGTGATGGTGAAGGCGCGCTCCAGACCCCGAACGCGCACCCCTTGGGGTGGCGCGGCGGCCAAAGCCGTAGAGGGTAAGAAAATCCGCGGGACCTTGACCGGTCCATCCCGGTTCGAACCCGGGTCGGGGCACCACGGCGCGCCGTGGACGTACAAGGCCGGACGAGGCCGTAGGCGCGTTCTAGAATAAAACGGTCGTGCTTTTTTTGGCCGCGGTGCACTCGCTCCGCGGCTGTCTGCCGGTTGGGCACTCCGGCGGTTCTGGTTTGCGGATGGAGACCTTGTTCATGAAGGCATTGGTGGCGGTCAAACGGGTGGTCGATTACAACGTCAAGGTACGCGTCAAGAGCGACGGCAGCGGCGTCGACATCGCCAATGTCAAGATGAGCATGAACCCCTTCGACGAGATCGCCATCGAAGAGGCGGTGCGACTCAAGGAAAAAGGCGTGCTTACTGAAATCGTCGCGGTCTCCTTCGGGCTCGCCCAATGCCAGGAAACCCTGCGCACCGCCATGGCGATCGGCGCCGACCGCGCCATCCTCGTGGAGACCACCGAAGAGCTGCAGCCGCTGGCGGTGGCCAAGCTGCTGAAGGCGCTGGCCGACAAGGAGCAGCCGCAACTCATCATTCTGGGCAAGCAGGCGATCGACGACGACTGCAACCAGACCGGCCAGATGCTGGCTGCGCTGGCCGGCTGGCCGCAGGCCACCTTCGCGAGCAAGGTGGTGGTGGAGGGCGGTTTCGCTTCGGTGACGCGCGAGGTCGACGGCGGGCTCGAAACCTTGAAGATCAAACTGCCGGCCGTGGTGACCACCGACCTGCGCTTGAACGAGCCGCGCTACGTGACCCTGCCCAACATCATGAAGGCCAAGAAAAAAACTCTCGAGGTTTTCAAGCCGGCCGACCTGGGGGTCGACGTGGCGCCACGCATCAAGACGCTCAAGGTCAGCGAGCCGCCCAAACGCGGTGCCGGCGTGATGGTGCCCGACGTGGCTGCCCTGGTGGACAAGCTCAAGAATGAAGCGAAGGTGATCTGAAATGAACGTCCTCGTCATTGCCGAACACGAGCACGCCGTGCTCAAGGGCGCCACGCACAACGCCGTGAGCGCCGCTGCCGAGATCGCGCGCTTTGCCGGCGGCGAGGTGCACGTCATGGTGGCCGGCCACAAGGCCGGCGAAGCGGCCGCACAGGCCTCGAGGATCGCCGGCGTGGCCAAGGTGCTGCATGCCGACGCCGCCCAGCTCGAAGAGCAACTCGCCGAGAACGTGGCCGCGCAGGTGCTGTCGGTGGCGGCGAACTACAGCCACATCGTGTTCGCCTCGACCGCGCACGGCAAGAACGTAGCGCCACGGGTTGCCGCGCTGCTCGACGTGGCACAGATCAGCGACATCACCCGTGTCGACGCGGCCGACACCTTCGAGCGGCCGATCTACGCCGGCAATGCGATGGCCGTCGTGCAAAGCCGCGACAAGACCGTAGTCCTGACCGTGCGCACCACTGGCTTCGACGCGGCGGCAGGCGTTGGCGGCAGCGCGCCGCTCGAAAGCCTGGCCGCCGTGGCCGACAGTGGCCTGTCGGCCTTCGTGAGCCGCGACGCGACCAAGAGCGACCGGCCCGAACTCACGGCCGCCAAGATCATCGTCTCGGGCGGCCGCGCGCTCGGCTCGAGCGACAAGTTCAACCAGGTGCTCACGCCGCTGGCCGACAAGCTCGGTGCCGCGCTCGGTGCCAGCCGCGCCGCGGTGGACGCGGGCTATGCGCCCAACGACTGGCAGGTCGGCCAGACCGGCAAGATCGTGGCGCCGAGCCTCTACATCGCCTGCGGCATCTCGGGCGCCATTCAGCACCTGGCGGGCATGAAAGACTCCAAGGTGATCGTGGCGATCAACAAGGACGCCGAGGCGCCGATCTTCAGCGTGGCCGACTACGGCCTCGAGGCCGACCTGTTCGACGCCGTGCCGGAGCTGGTCAAGCAGCTTTGAGGTGGCCCGCAGCCGTGGCCGGCGGGCCACGGCGGCATGACGCCCGGCGACGCCTCTCGCATCCCGCCACAGTCAATTAAAAACGATCAAGGAGTGTTGCCATGAGCTACCGAGCGCCGGTCAAGGACATGCTGTTTTGCATGAAGGAACTCGCCGGTCTGGAGGCCGTGGCAAGCTTGCCCGGCTTCGAGGAAGCGGGGCTCGACACCGCGCGCGCCGTGCTCGAGGAATGCGCCAGGCTGGCCGAAGACGTGATGGCGCCGCTCAACTGGGAAGGCGACCGCAACCCGAGCGTGCTCGAGGGCGGCGCGGTGCGCACCACGCCGGGCTTCAAGGCCGCCTTCAGGCAGTTTGCCGAAGGCGGCTGGCAGGGGCTGCAACACCCGGTCGAGCACGGCGGCCAGGGCTTGCCCAAGACCATCGGTGCGGCCTGCATCGAGATGATCAACAGCGCCAACCTGAGCTTCGCGCTCTGCCCGCTGCTCACCGACGGCGCCATCGAGGCGCTGCTCACTGCCGGCACGCCCGAGCAGCAACGGCTCTTCCTGCCCAAAATGATTTCGGGCGAGTGGACCGGCACCATGAACCTCACCGAGCCGCAGGCCGGCAGCGACCAGCGCCTGGCGCGCCCCCGCGCCGAGCCGCAGGCGGGCGGCGGCTACAAGTTGTTCGGCACCAAGATCTACATCACCTACGGCGACCACGACTTGGCCGAGAACATCGTGCACCTGGTGCTGGGCCGCGTGGTTGGCGCGCCCGAAGGCATCAAGGGCATCTCGCTGTTCATCGTGCCCAAGTTCCTGGTCCATGCCGACGGCAGCCTCGGCGAGCGCAACGACGTGCAGTGCGTGAGCATCGAGCACAAGCTGGGCATCAAGGCCAGCCCGACGGCCGTGCTGCAGTTCGGCGACGGCAGCGCTTCGGCCAACGTGAATGGCACCGGGCCGGGTGCTGCGGGCGAACTGATCGGTGAGCCCAACCGCGGCCTCGAGTACATGTTCATCATGATGAACGCGGCGCGTTACGCGGTCGGCATGCAGGGCGTGGCCATCGCCGAGCGGGCCTACCAGAAGGCAGCCGCCTACGCCAAGGAGCGCGTGCAGAGTCGGCCGGTCGACGGCTCTGCCGCGGCGAGCGCGGCAATCATCCATCACCCGGACGTGAAGCGCATGCTCATGACCATGCGCTCGTTGGCCGAAGGCTGCCGCGCCATGGCGGTGGTGGCAGCGGCGGCCTACGACGCCGCCCATGCCCACCCCGATGCGAAGGTGCGCAAGGAAAACCAGGCCTTCTACGAGTTCATGGTGCCGCTGGTCAAGGGCTACAGCACCGAGATGAGCCAGGAGGTGGCGTCGCTTGGCGTGCAGGTGCACGGCGGCATGGGCTTCATTGAAGAAACCGGCGCGGCGCAGTTCCTGCGCGATGCCCGCATCCTCACCATCTACGAAGGCACCACGGCGATCCAGGCCAACGATTTGGTGGGCCGCAAGACGGCGCGCGACGGCGGCGCGGTGGCGCTCGGTCTGGCGCGTCAAATTGCTGCCACCGAAGAAGAACTGGCGGCACGCAGCAGCCCGGCCGCGCGCTCGATGGCCTTGCGCCTGAAGGCCGCCCGCCAAGCTTTCGAGCGGGTGGTGGGCTTCGTCGCGGCGCGCGTCAAGGACGAACCGAAGCTCGTGTATGCCGGCTCGGTGCCCTACCTCATGCTGGCGGGCAACCTGATGGCCGGCTGGCAGATGGCGCGCGCCCTGATGGTGGCCGAAGACCGCGCCGCGGCAGGCGAAGACATCGCCTTCATGAATGCCAAGGTGCTGACGGCCCGCTTTTATGCCGAGCACGTCTTGAGCCGTGCGCCGGGCCTGTGCGAGAGCATCGTCGAAGGCGGCGAGTCGGTCGTGGCCTTGCCCGCCGAGGCCTTCTGAAGCCCGCGCACTGCCGCGCGCTCACCCCCAAGAAAACCCATGCCGCTTCCGCCCGTCCTGGCCCATGTGCCGCTGCCGATCATCGGCGCACCGCTCTTCATCATCAGCAACCCCAAGCTCGTCATCGAGCAGTGCAAGGCCGGCATCGTGGGCTCGATGCCGGCGCTCAATGCACGGCCGGCGTCGCAATTGGACGAGTGGCTGGCCGAAATCACCGAGGCCCTGGCCGCGCACGACCGCGCCCACCCTGAGCGTCGCGCCGCGCCCTATGCCATCAACCAGATCGTGCACAAGAGCAATGACCGGCTGATGCACGACCTGGAGGTCTGTGCCAAGTACAAGGTGCCCATCGTCATCACCTCGCTCGGGGCGCGGATCGACGTGAACGATGCGGTGCATGGCTGGGGCGGCGTGGTGCTGCACGACATCATCAACGACCGTTTTGCGCGCAAGGCGATCGAGAAGGGCGCCGACGGCTTGATCGCCGTGGCCGCGGGCGCGGGAGGCCACGCGGGCGTGAAGAGCCCGTTTGCGCTGATGCAGGAAATACGCGAATGGTTCGACGGCCCGGTGGCACTGAGTGGCGCCATTGCGCATGGCGGTGCGGTGCTGGCCGCGCGCGCCATGGGGGCGGACTTCGCCTACATCGGCTCGGCCTTCATCGCCACCGAAGAAGCGCGCGCGAGTGAGGCCTACAAGGCCGCGGTGGTGGCGGGAAACTCCGACGACATCGTCTACAGCGACCATTTCACCGGCGTGCACGGCAATTACCTCAAGGGCTCGATCCGCAATGCTGGACTCGACCCCGACGCCTTGCCAACGGGCGGCGCGATCCAAATGAATTTCGCCGGCGAAAGTGCCGCGAAAGCGTGGAAAGACATTTGGGGCTGCGGCCAGGGAATTGCCACGGTGAAGGCCGTGGTGCCCGTGCGGGCACTCGTCGAACGTCTGCGCGGCGAGTATGTTGAGGCGCAGCGCCGCTTGGCGCTCTAAAGACTCACCGCACTGCCGGCAGTCGGGCGTGCAGCCGCTTTAAGGCGGCTACCGAGGGGCGCCCCTTGTAGCGGCTGCGGCTAAATGCTGCTTCGGCGTGCCTAGACCGCGAAATCCTCGATCTTGCGGCCCGATTTCAATGCAGCTTTAAGCCAATTGGGCTGCAAGCCACGGCCGCTCCAGGCGTTGCCGTTGCTTTCGTCACGATACTTTGCCGCGACCTTGCGGCCGCTCGAAACGGTTTTTTCACCACGGGGGCGCCGCCCGGGTTTGCCGCCTGCACCGAGATCGGAAAGACTCACGCCGTGTTCCTGCATGAGCCCTTTGATCTGGCCGACGACGGCCGCGTGTTCGCTGCGGCGCGCTTGGTCGATCTGTTCGGCTAGCGCCGAGGCCTGCTTGTCCAGCGCGGCTTTCTGCGACATCAACTCGTGATAAGTGGCCATGGACGTTTCTCCTGATGTTTTAAGCTTGCCGAAACCAATGCATTACGGTCTCGTTCGGGCTATCAGTATAGAGGCGCCGTCACACAGCGCGCAACGCGTACAAGAGAATTAGTGCGGCGCTGTCGCGGCTGCTCGATTCACTTGTAGCCGACGCGATCAAGAATCTGTTGGACCCGCACCGAGTTAATTCCAACCTGGCTCAGCGGAATCAGGTCGGCCTTGAAGGGGCCCAAAGTGAGCAACGCGGGGTTGTCCAGCTTGACGTTCGCCACTGCCGGGTATTCGTTATTGCCGTTGGCGAAATAGGCTTGCGCGCTGTCGCTGGCAAGGTACTCGAGGAAGCGCACCGCCGCCGCGCGATGCGGGGCGTTGCGCGCGACCGCGCCACCGGCGATATTGACGTGCGTGCCCTGGCCGGCCTGGTCTGGAAACACGGTAGCAATGGCGCCCACCACGGCCTGGTCCTCGGGTTTCGTGGAGCGCATCAAGCGCGCCAGGTAGTAGGTATTGGCAAGCGCGATGCCGCATTCCCCGCTGGCCACGGCCTTGATCTGGTCGGTGTCGCCGCCTTTGGGTTCGCGCGCCATGTTGGCCACCAAACCACGCAGCCAGGTCTCGGTTGCGGCAGCACCCAAACGTTCGTAGACCGAGCCGAAAAGCGAGAGGTTGTAGGGGTGTGAGCCCGAACGCGTGCAGAGCTTGCCGCGGTTCTTGGGGTCGGCCAGTTCGTCGTAGGTGTCGGCGTCCTCGCGCTCGACGCGGCGCTTGTCGTAGACGATGACGCGGGCGCGCGTGGAAAACCCGAACCACTGGGAGCCGCTGCCGTCGTCGCGCCCGCGCAGACGGGCGGGAATGCGCGTGGCCAGCAGCGGCGAGGCGACCGGCTGGAACAGGCCGTCCAGCTCGGCGCGCAGCAGCCGCGCGGCGTCGACCAGCAAGACGACATCGGCGGGGCTCGAGGCGCCTTCGCTGCGCAGCCGGGCCAGGATGCCAGCGTCGTCGGCATCGACGCGCTTGATCATGATGCCGCTCGCCCGAGTGAAATCGGCGTAGAGCGCCTCGTCCGTTTGGTAGTGCCTGGCTGAGTAAAGGTTGAGCACAGGCTGCTCGGCCAACGCCGAGCCAGCTGCGCACACGGTGACGAAGGCGATGGCAAGGCGGCGCCGCTTGCGTGCCGCCGCGGCGTGCGTCAAGGTACAGAGGGTGAGAAACGGGTGCATGCAAACTCCAAGCGGGGGATGCCTGGAGTATGCGCTAAACGCGAATAATTCGCGTTTGCAGAAGCCCCTAGGTCGGGGAAGGCGGCACGTAACCGGCCGGCTGGTCGGCACCGCCGCCGAAAAAGTAGTTTTCCATCTGCCGGGCCAGGTACTGACGGGCGCGTGCATCGGCGAGGTTGAGCCGATTTTCGTTGACCAGCATGGTCTGGTGC
>JANONH010000236.1:0-3591 GCA_031420735.1 Methylibium sp. | reverse complement strand
ACCGGTTCGGCCCGCGCCACGGCGGCAGCGGGCGGCGCAGCGGTCGTGCCGGCCGCTGAGGGCGTTGGCACGAGTGGCACGGGTGGCACGGTGGCCGCGGGCTGGGTTGATGGGCCAGCCGGTGTCGCCTGCGCCGTCTGTGCGGGTGCTGCTGCCACGGCTGCCGCTGCAGGTGCGGCTGCCGCTGCTTGCATGGCCGCTTGGGCAGCCGACGTCGGGCCGACCGCGGCGGGCGGCGCGGTCGCTTGCACCCCGGCGGGCGATTGCGCGGTCGTGTCGGTCGTGGCGCCGGGCACTGTCGTCTCTGCAGCGGCCGCGAGCGGGGCTGGCGGCAAAGGCGTTGCGGTCACCTCGGTGCGGGTCTGGGCGGGCGGACGCTCGACGGCTGCGGTGGCGGCCGCGGCCCGATCGGCATCCGCTGCGCCCGGCGTGGTGCGCCCAGCGTCGGCGTCGGACTGCGTCGGCGCTGGCGGTGCCGAAGCGTCGGCGCCGCCAGTGTCGCGCACCGATGCTGGCAGATCGAGCGCGGCCCATGCGAGCCGGGCGTCGTCGGCGACGTCGCGCATGCCCCAGGCGATGGCCACGGCGAGCACGGCGCCAAACAGCATGCCGCCAGCCACCCAGGGCCAATGCGCACGTTCGCGGGCCGGCGCGACCCACGGAACCACGGCGCCGGAAGCTCGCCGGGGCGCCAGTTGAGGCTCGCCCGGATCGTCGTCGAAAACCGGTTCATCCGTGAGCCGCGGTTCACGGGCTTGCGCGTGCAAGGGCGCGGCGATCCATTGCGGCTCGCGCTGCTCCGATTCGCGCTGCGGTGGCATGCTCGAGGGCCAGAGGCTCGCACCGGCCTCATCTTGCGCCGGCGTGGCAGCGCGTGCATCGCTCGCTTCGGCAGGCGCTGCAGCGTCGGCAAGCGTCTGACGCTGGGCCTGCGCTGGCGGTGCTGCGTCGGCAAGTGCCTGACGCTGGGCCGCGGCTCGTTTCTTGGCCGCCCTAAAAGACGCCAGGCCCTGTTTGGCCAGCAGCGACTCCGCATTTGCTTCGTCGCGCGGACGGCGCATCCATTCGCCCACGCCGACGGCTGCGCTCGCTCGCAACGCAGCAGCCTCAGCACGCGACGAGGAGCGAGCCTGGGCCCGCCTCTGCACCGGCCCAGGCCCAGGCGCAGGGAACACGGCGCGCGGCGCGTGCTCGAGTCCGGGGACTTCCGCAGGCGCACTGTCGTCCAGCGCCTGCGGCCCGGGTCGTGCGGGCTCGACCCGGGCCCGCACCGCAGCCGCTTCGACGCGGGGCGCGGGGGTAAAGAAATTCGCCGGGCGCACGCGCGAACGCAGGTCCTCGCGGAACTCGGCGACGCTTTGCGGGCGCTCGGCGGGATCGAGCGAAAACGCCCGATCGATGCTGGCGATGAAGCTGTCGCCGAAGAGCGCGTTGACGTGCACGCGGCGCGACTCGGCGATCAGTTCGCGCACGCTCGGTGCCTGCCGGCCTTCGAGGCGCTGCAGAGCCGCCAACGGCGGACGCCCCGCAATGCAGAACTGCAACACGGCGGCCAGCGAATAGAGGTCGCTCGGCGGGCCGCATTCGGCGCGCCGGTTGGTGTCGTGCATCTCGGGCGACTGGAACTCGGGCTCGGGCGGTGAAGCGAGCCAGGGCGCGAGCAAGGCCACCGCCTTGCGCGGCGCGTCGAAATCGAGCAGCAGCGGCGCACCGTCGGCTTGCACCACGATGCGGCCCGGGCGCACATTGCCGTGCACCAAGCCCACTTCATGGATGTGCGCCAGGCCCGCAAGCAGCGGGTCGAGCAGACCGCGCAGCCACGCTTCGTCGGGCGGTGCACCCAGGGCACCACGCAGTTGCACGAGCGTGCGCCCGGGGAGATCGAGCCGCAGCCGAAAGGCCGTGCCGCGCGTCTGCCAGACCGGCCCGACGCGCACGAGCGCAGGGTGGCTCAAGCGCGCCAACTGCTCCGACTCGTTTAAAAAAGCCTGCAGGCCGGCCGCCAAGGCGGGCGCCTGAGCGGCGCTGCGCGCGTGCAGGTTGCCGTCTTCGTCGCGAGTGGCCAGGGCCACGGGGGCATATTCCTCGATGCCCAGTTCCATGCCCGAAGCGCTGGCGTGGGCCAGGTAGAGCACGCTGAAGTCGTCGCGTTCGAGCACCCGGCGCAGCACGAAGCTGCCGATGGCGGTGCCCGAGGCGAGGCTGTCGCGGTCGGTGGTCACCTGGCGAAGCATGGCCTCGATCGGGTGCACCTGGCCCGGCTCGGGCGGTTTGGGTTCGACGGATGCGGTCATGTCGTGGGGTTCGAGGCTAATGGCCTGCAACGCGCGAGCATAGGAGTCGGTCTAACCTCGACACGTTGCAAGGCCTATCGGTTGCGCTTGTTGGCCGCGGCCGAAGCGCCGCGCGGTCAACCGCCCGTGACAGGAGGGAAAAAAGCCACTTCACAGTCTTGCACGATGACCAGCGCCTCGTCTTGCATGCGCTGGTCGACCGCGGCGCGCACCGGGCGCTGGCCGCCAAGTACGCGGGAATGAGCAAGGCTCTGCGCGCTCAGCAATCCGCGAAGTGCAGCAAGCGTCGTACCCGGCCCCACCTCGAGCGACTCGCCTGCGCCCAGGGCCTCACGAATCGACGCGAAGTAACGAACGCGAATCTTCATGGTCATACAAGGTCCGAAAACGGCAAAAAGCGCACCATGTCACCGCGAGCAAACGCCCGCCCTGGGGGATTGTCCAGCAAGCCGTCGGCCCACACTGCCGACGTGAGGACGCCCGAACTCTGGTTGGGATAGGGCTCCAGGCCACCGGTGGCGTTGCGCCGCACGCGCAGGAATTCGCGCCGAGCGTCGGGCACTGGCCAGTCGAAATCGGCGCGCAGCGCCAGGGCTGCCGGCAGGCCGGGCTCGGCCCCCTGCAAGGCCAGCAAGACCGGCCTCACGGCCAGCAAAAACGTGACGAAACTCGACACCGGGTTGCCCGGAAGGCCGATGAAGAGGGCGTGCCCGCCGCCCTCGCGCCGCACTTCCCCGAAGGCAAGCGGCTTGCCCGGCTTGATGGCGATCTGCCACAGGTCCAGGCGCCCCTCGGCCTGCACGGCCGGCTTGAGGTGGTCCTCCTCGCCGACCGAAACGCCGCCGGACGTGAGGATGAGGTCGCAGTCGGCTGCTGCGTGCCTGAGCATCTGGCGCGTGGCGTCCAGGCGGTCGGCCACGATGCCCAGGTCATTGACCTCGCAGCCCAGGGCCAGCAGCAAGGCGCGCAAGGTGTAGCGGTTGGAGTTGTAGATGGCGCCGGGCGGCAAGGGCTCGCCCGGCATGACGAGTTCGTCGCCGGTGGAGAACAGCGCGACGCGCGGGCGCCGCACCACTTGCAGCCGGGCCGCGCCCACCGAAGCGGCCAGGCCGAGCGCCTGCGGCGTGAGTCGGCTGCCGCGCTTGAGCACGAGGCTCTGGCGCCGCACGTCTTCGCCGCGGCGCCGGATCCACTGGCCGGGCAGGGGCAGCGCGGCGATGCGCACGCCGCCGTCGGCGGCCTCGCACTGCTCCTGCATCACGACCGCATCGGCCCCCGCGGGCAGGGCAGCGCCGGT
>JANONH010000235.1:0-3415 GCA_031420735.1 Methylibium sp. | reverse complement strand
GGGCCTGTTCACCTTCATCGGCGCCACCACCGAAAACCCGTCGTTCGAAGTCAATTCGGCCCTGCTCTCGCGCGCCACCGTGCACGTGCTGCGCCCGCTCGCGGCCGACGCCCTGGCCGAGCTGGTGGAGCGTGGGCGGGTCTTGTTGCAGGCGCCGCCGCTCACCGAGGCGGCGCGCACCCGCCTCACTGCTTACGCCGACGGCGATGCGCGGCGCCTGCTCAACGCGTATGAGAACGTCGCGCGCATGGCCGCGGGCCGAGCCGAGATCGACGAAGCTTTTCTCGAGCAGGCGCTTGGCGAGCAATTGCGCCGCTACGACAAGGGCGGCGACCAGTTCTACGACACCATCTCGGCGCTGCACAAGAGCGTGCGCGGCTCCGACCCCGACGCGGCGCTGTACTGGTTCGTGCGCATGGTCGACGGCGGCGTCGACGCGCGCTACATCGCCCGGCGCCTGGTGCGCATGGCCAGCGAAGACATCGGCCTGGCCGATCCGCGCGCCTTGCGCATGGCGCTCGATGCCGCCGAAACCTACGAGCGCCTGGGCTCGCCCGAAGGCGAACTCACGCTCGCGCAGGCGGTGCTCTACCTCGCGGTGGCGCCCAAGAGCAACGCCGCCTACACCGCCTACAAGGCCGCGCGCGCCTTCGTGCGGCAAGACGGCACCCGGCCGGTGCCGCTGCACCTGCGCAATGCACCCACGCAGCTCATGAAGCAGCTCGACCATGGCAAGGGCTACCGTTACGCGCACGACGAAGAAGACGGCTTCGCTGCGGGCGAGCGCTACCTGCCAGACGGTGTGTGCGAGCGCTTCTACGAGCCCGCGCCGCGCGGCCTCGAGTTGAAGATCGGCGAGAAGCTCGCCGAGCTTCGTGCGCGCAACGAGCGGGCGCGCTGAGTGCTCGCGCTCGCGCCTGCAACGGCGGGCCCCAGTGAGCGCCCGCATGGCGCGCTGCACGCAAGGCGCGACAAGCCCTGATGGACACCTTCATCCAGCAAGTGATCAACGGCCTGGTGCTCGGCAGCATGTATGCGCTCGTCGCGCTCGGCTACACCATGGTCTACGGCATCATCAATCTCATCAACTTCGCGCATGGCGAAGTGCTCATGGTCGGGGCGATGGTGAGCTGGACGGTCGTCACCGCGCTCGAAGGCGCCGGTTTGCCGGGCTGGCTGCTGATGCTGATCTCGCTGGTGGCGGCCATCGTGGTGTGCGCGGCGCTCAACTTCGTCATCGAGAAGGTGGCCTACCGACCGCTTCGCAACGCGCCGCGCCTGGCGCCGCTCATCACCGCCATGGGCATGAGCCTCTTGCTGCAGACCCTGGCCATGATCTTGTGGAAGCCCAATTACAAGACCTACCCGATGCTGCTGCCGAGCGAGCCCTTCTTCATCGGCGGCGCGGTCATCAACACCACGCAGATCCTCATCCTGGTCATCACCGCCGCCACGCTGGCCGGCCTGATGTTCCTCGTCAACAAGACGCGCCTGGGCCGCGCGATGCGGGCCACCGCCGAAAACCCGCGCGTGGCCGCCCTCATGGGCGTGCGGCCCGACGTGGTGATCTCCGCCACCTTCGTGATCGGCGCGGCGCTGGCCGCGCTGGCCGGTGTGATGTATGCGGCCAACTACGGCTCGGTGCACCATGGGATGGGCTTCCTGCCGGGGCTCAAGGCCTTCACCGCGGCGGTGTTTGGCGGCATCGGCAACCTGCCCGGCGCCATGCTCGGTGGCGAGCTGCTGGGCCTCATCGAGTCCATCGGCGCGGGCTACATCGGCCCGCTTACCGGCGGCCTGCTCGGCAGCCACTACCAGGACATCTTCGCCTTCGTGGTGCTCATCCTCGTGCTCACCTTGCGCCCGCAAGGCCTGCTCGGCGAGCGCGTGGCCGACCGCGCCTGAGCAGGAGTCGAGCACAGCGCCATGAAACACCGGTTCCTCGTCTTCGCCATCGCGGCCGTATTGCTCCTGGCCACACCGCTGGTGGCGCAGCAATTCGGCAATGCGTGGGTGCGAATCATCGACATCGCCTTGCTCTACGTGCTGCTCGCGCTCGGCCTCAACATCGTCGTTGGTTATGCCGGCCTGCTCGACCTCGGCTACATCGCCTTCTACGCCGTTGGCGCCTATGTGTTCGCGCTGCTCGCGAGCCCGCACCTTTGGAGCAACTTCGCCGCGGTGAAGGCCCTGTTGCCGAGCGGCTTGCACTCGCCGTGGTGGCTGCTCGTGCCGCTGGCGGCGGTGGTGGCGGGCATCGCCGGCGTGGTGCTCGGCGCGCCCACGCTCAAGCTGCGCGGCGACTACCTGGCCATCGTGACGCTCGGCTTCGGCGAGATCATCCGCGTCTTCCTCAACAACCTCGACGCGCCGCTCAACCTCACCAACGGCCCCAAGGGCATTTCGCAGATCGACTCCGTCAAGCTGTTCGGTCTGGACCTCGGCCAGTCGCTCGAGCTGGGCTTCGTCACGCTGCCGAGCGTTACCCTCTACTATTATTTTTTCCTGCTGCTCGTGGTGGTCAGCGTCGTGGTCTGTTGGCGGCTCGAGCGCTCCCGCATCGGCCGCGCCTGGATGGCCATTCGCGAAGACGAGATTGCCGCCAAGGCGATGGGCATCGACACGCGCAACATGAAGCTGCTCGCCTTCGGCATGGGCGCCACCTTCGGCGGGGTGGCCGGCGCCATGTTCGCGAGTTTTCAGCGCTTCTTTTCGCCCGAGTCGTTCTCGCTGCAGGAGTCGATCATGGTGGTGGCGATGGGGGTGCTCGGCGGCATCGGGCACCTGCCCGGCGTGATCCTGGGCGCGCTGCTGCTGGCGGCCCTGCCGGAAGTGCTGCGCTTCGTGGCGGGCGACCTGCAAGCGGCCACCGGCGGGCGGCTCGACGCCTCCATCCTGCGCCAGTTGCTGATCGCCCTGGCCATGATTGCCATCATGCTGGCGCGTCCGCGCGGCTTGTGGCCCGCCCCCGAGCATGGCCGTGCGGCAGCGGTCGCAACGCCGACGCCGTCGCCCGTGCCCGGCGCCCTGGCCGCACCGGAGCCGACCCGGTGAGGGCGTCTTCGCGCTGCGAGACGGCACGTCGCACGACGGGAGCCCTGCCGGGTGCTCCGCATTGCGACCCAGAAACGCCGTCGCTCTTGCCCGGCAAAGCAGCGCAGGGTGCAAAGGCCGCACGGTGAGCGACACCGTGCTCGAGGTGGCCCACGTCTCCAAGCGCTTCGGCGGCCTGCAAGCCCTCAGCGACGTGAGCCTGTCCATCGAGCGCGGCCAGATTTACGGCCTGATCGGCCCCAACGGCGCGGGCAAGACGACTTTCTTCAATGTCATCACGGGGCTTTACTCACCCGATGCCGGCAGTTTCAAGCTCGAGGGCCGGGCCTACAAGCCGAACGCCGTGCACGAGGTCGCCCGG
>JANONH010000234.1:0-9179 GCA_031420735.1 Methylibium sp. | reverse complement strand
CGCCATTGAGCGTCTGGCGCCCGGTCACGATGGGCTGCGCGATTGCCTTGGGGTCGGGCGTGAAGCCCGGCACCACCTGACGCTCGATGCTGCGCTTGATGAGCCTTTCGATGTCGCGCAGGAAACCTTCTTCGTCCACGCAGACCAGCGAAATCGCCTCGCCCTGGGCGCCGGCACGACCGGTGCGGCCGATGCGGTGAACGTAGTCTTCCGACACATTGGGCAGCTCGAAGTTGACGACGTGCGGCAACTGGTCGATGTCGATACCGCGCGCGGCGATGTCGGTGGCCACGAGCACCTGCAGGTCACCCTTCTTGAAGTCGGCCAGCGCCTTGGTGCGCGCCGTCTGGCTCTTGTTGCCGTGGATGGCCATGGCAGTGATTTTTTGCTCATTGAGGAAGTCGGTCAGCCGGTTGGCCCCGTGCTTCATGCGGCAGAACACCAGCACCTGGTGCCAGTCCTGGCTCTTGATGAGATGCGCCAACAGTTCCTTCTTGCGATCGCGGTCGACCGGGTGGACCTTCTGCGCGATGGCTTCCACCGTGCTGTTGCGCCGCGCGACCTCGATCACCTGTGGCTTGTTGAGCAAGCGATCGGCCAGTTCCTTGATCTCGTCGCTGAAGGTGGCCGAGAACAGCAGGCTCTGCTTGCTCTTGGGCACGATAGCCAGGACCTTCTTGATGTCGTGGATGAAGCCCATGTCGAGCATGCGGTCGGCTTCGTCGAGCACGAAGATCTCGATGCGGCTGATGTCGAGCGTGCCTTGCTGGTGGTGGTCGAGCAGTCGGCCGGGCGTGGCCACGAGAATGTCAACGCCGCGCCGCAGCTTGTCGATCTGCGGCTGCATGCCGACGCCGCCGAACATCACCATCGAGGTGAGCTTGGCGTGCTTGCCGTAAGTGCGAACGCTTTCCTCCACTTGCGCTGCGAGCTCGCGCGTGGGGGTGAGGATGAGTGCGCGCACCGGCGAGCGGCCCTTGGCGTCGCGCACAGCGGGTTTTTCCATCAGCCGGTGCAGCATGGGCAGCACGAAGCCGGCGGTCTTGCCGGTGCCGGTCTGGGCGCCGGCGAGCAAGTCGCCGCCGAGCATGACGGCCGGAATGGCTTGTTTTTGAATGGGCGTGGGCGTGTCGTAGCCGGCGTCGGAAATGGCTTTAAGCAGGGGCTCGGCGAGCCCCAGTTCTTGGAATGACATGGGAATGGGCGCCCGTTTCTCTCGGGCGTTGCGGATCGGCCTCCCGCGGCGTGCAAGGCACGCGCACCAGTCGGAGGCCAGAAGGCGGGAGAGAAGTCGGAATCGACTGCGGCGCAAGGACTGGAACTGCGCGCCGCAACCGGCATTGTAGAGGCCACTGCCACGCGAGCCTGAAGAGCGCGCGGGAAGGCCGCACGCCCGCGCCTGTGCCGGCGGCCCCGAATGCGCTTCAGGTCTTGGGCTTGACAGCCAGGGTGCTTTCGAACTTCAGGTCGTTGGTGTCGACCACCTGGGCCTTCAATTCGCCCGCGCCTTTCGGGAGGAAGTAAAAGCGCAGCGAGGGGTTCTCGCTGATGGTGAAGTCGACGTCGGCGGTCATGACGGTCTTGCCGGCGTAGCTCACGGTGATGCTGCGCACGAAATAGGGCGTCGGCGCGAGCCGCGTCAACTGGTCGATCGAAAGACCCGAGGTGTTGGGGTGACTCACCATCAGTTGCGCCAGGGCCGGCTGCCCAGGCTCGGCTTTACCGTCGATGCGCAGTTTCATGCGGCCCACCGAGGCCATCGCTTCGGCCAGGTCCTTGCCGGCGGGCGCGGAGCAACCGCCCGAAGCCTTGATGTAGTTGGTTTTCATGTACAGCTTGCCGTCGTTGGTTTCGGCGATGGCGCGCACATGGGTGTATTCCTCCACGCGCACCCGCGTCTCGATGTCGGCGCGACCGCTCTCGGGCGTGAAGGTGAAGATGGCGCCCACCGGGGAGGGGTTGCGGTCGATCACCAGCCAAAGTTTCTTGATGTAGCGCGAAGGCGTCTGCACGAGCTGCGTGCGGATGGCGATCGGCACCACCGCGGCGTCGGCGGCGCGCACCGGCGTCTCTAAATCCAGCAAGCCCTTGGTGTCTTCCGAGATGGCGCGGCCGGCGAACAGCGAGTCGCGCACGGCGCGCCAGCGTTCGTTGTCGGCGCCGTCGGAATTGGCAGCGACAGCCGGCGCACCGGCGAGGACGGCGACCAGCGCCAGCAAGGCAAAGGCAAGGATCGGCTTTGACATCGAAGTAACCTCGAAAATACAGCGGCTTGGCATACAGCCACGACTCCCATGATGCTACGAATGTGAGCGCCTGTCAGTGGCTCGCCCTGCCCACCCCGTGGTCGGTGTGCACGCTCGGCGACAATGCGGGTGTCGCGCGGCGCCCGCTGCGCCTTACGGATTCAAGCGTTTTTTCGGCGGATATTCATGGCTCAGTACGTCTACACGATGAACCGCGTCACCAAGACGGTTCCCCCCAAGCGGCAGATCCTCAAGGACATCTCGCTGTCGTTCTTCCCCGGCGCCAAGATCGGCGTGCTCGCCCTCAACGGCTCGGGCAAGTCGACCCTGCTCAGGATCATGGCCGGCCTGGACAACGACATCGACGGCGAAGCCACGCCCATGCCCGGCATCAAGATCGGCTACCTGCCGCAGGAGCCGCAGCTCGACGCGAGCCAGACCGTGCGCGAGGCGGTCGAGCAGGGCATCGGCGGCGTGCTTGCTGCCAAGAAGCGCCTGGACGAGGTCTACGGCGAATACGCCGAGCCCGACGCCGACTTCGACAAGCTCGCCGCCGAGCAGGCCGATCTCGAGGCCGTGATCGCCGCAGCAGGCAGCGAGAACACCGACCTGCAACTCGAGATCGCCGCCGACGCGCTGCGCCTGCCGCCCTGGGACGCCATGATCGGCAATCTCTCGGGCGGCGAGAAGCGCCGCGTGGCCCTGTGCCGGCTGCTGCTGAGCCAGCCCGACATGCTGCTGCTCGACGAGCCCACCAACCACCTCGACGCCGAATCGGTCGACTGGCTCGAACAGTTCTTGAAGCGCTTTCCGGGCACCGTGGTGGGCATCACCCACGACCGCTATTTCCTCGACAACGCGGCCGAGTGGATTCTCGAGCTCGACCGCGGGCGCGGCATTCCCTGGAAGGGCAATTACTCCGACTGGCTAGAGCAAAAGCAGGCGCGCCTGGTGCAGGAGCAGAAGGCCGAAGACGCGCACAGCCGCGCCATGAAGCAGGAACTCGAGTGGGTGCGCAAGAACACCAAGGGCCGCCAGGTCAAGAGCAAGGCGCGCTTGGCCCGCTTCGAGGAGCTCTCCGACGTCGAGTACCAGAAGAGGAACGAAACCAACGAGATCTTCATCCCGGTCTCCGACCGGCTGGGCAACGAGGTCATCGAGTTCGTCAACGTCAGCAAGAGCTTTGGCGAGCGCGTGCTGATCGACGACCTGTCGTTCAAGGTGCCCCCGGGCGCCATCGTGGGCATCATCGGGCCCAACGGCGCCGGCAAGTCGACGCTGTTTCGCATGATCTCCGGCAAGGAGAAACCCGACTCCGGCACGGTGAAAGTTGGCCCCACTGTCAAGATGGCTTTCGTCGAGCAGAGCCGTGAGTCGCTCGAGGGCGAAAAGACGGTCTGGCAAGACGTCTCCGGCGGCCTCGACAACCTCGTGATCGGCAAGTTCGTGATGCCCTCACGCGCCTACATCGGGCGCTTTAATTTCAAAGGCAACGATCAGCAGAAACTGGTCAAGAATCTCTCCGGAGGCGAACGCGGTCGGCTGCACCTGGCCAAGACGCTGGCCACGGGCGGCAACGCACTCATGCTCGACGAGCCGTCCAACGACCTCGACGTCGAAACCTTGCGCGCCCTTGAGGACGCCTTGCTCGAATTCGCCGGCTCCGTCATGGTCATCAGCCACGACCGCTGGTTCCTCGATCGCATCGCCACGCACATCCTGGCCTGCGAAGGCGACTCCAAGTGGGTCTTCTTCGACGGCAATTACCAGGAGTACGAAGCAGACAAGAAAAAGCGCCTCGGCGAAGAGGGCGCCAAACCCAAGCGCATCCGCTTCAAGGCCCTCACCGTCTGAGGGCTCAGCGGACGACGCGAAGGCGGATCGCTCGATCCAGAGCGGTCCTTGCGTGCAAACGGCACGCGACGCTGCCGCTCGCGGTCGGGGCAGGTAGCGCCTTGCAGTCAAAAGAGCGCCGAGGGGGTTGCCATGAAGCTATTGAAGTCGGGTCTGGGGGTGCTCGCGTGCGGCACGTTTGCGGGCTGCACCGTCCTGATGCCCAGTCCCGCAGTGGCCCCCGCGGCCGTAGCCAACACCACGGCCGTCTCGGCCCTGCCCACGCGCGCAGCGCTTGCGCCTGCAGCGCCGGGCGCAGCGGCATCGGCGCCCGCGGTCGCAACTGCGACAGCCGCTGGCACGCCGCCGGCGTTCGCCACCGTCTTGAAGGACGCCAAGCCCTCCGAAGGCCTGTTCACGCTGTGGCGCAAGGACGAGAAAATCTGGCTCGAGCTCAGGCCCGAGCAAATGAACAAGCCATTTTTCCTGTCGCCAAAGTACGCCACCGGCATCGGCGAGTCAGGGCTCTTTGGCGGCCTGATGGCGAGCAGCCCACGCATCGTGGAATTCCGCCGCCTGAACAATCTGGTGCAGTTGATCGCACCGAACCAGGCCTTCACGGCCAAGACGGGCACGCCTGCGGCACGCTCGGTCCAGGCCGCCTTCTCCGCCAGCCTGGTGGCCAGTGCGGCGGTCGCGAGCTTGCCGCAGCCCGACAGCAAGGCCATCCTGGTGGACGCCAACGCGCTGTTCGTCGCCGACCTGCTGGGCATCGGGGCGCGCCTGGACAACGCCTACCGACAGGCTTACGGCTTCGACGCGCGCAACTCGGGCATTACGCAAGCCCGCACCGCGCCCGATGCACTGAGCATTGAAGTGCAGGGCCACTACGCCACGGCACGCATCGCCCAAGCACAAGCCGGCGCAGCCAATGCGCCAAGCAAACCGCAAACCGTGCCCGATCCGCGCAGCCTGTTTGTCACGGTTCACTATGCCATCGTCAAGTTGCCCGACACGCCGATGCAGCCGCGCGCGGCCGACGCGCGCGTGGGCTACTTCCAGACGGTGCGCAGCGACTTTAGCGACGACCTCGCGCGCACGCCGCGCCAGCGTTTCGTCAATCGCTGGCGCCTCGAGAAAAAAGACCCCGAGGCGGCGCTCTCCGAGCCGCTCCAGCCGATCACCTACTGGCTCGATCACAGCATTCCCGACAAGTACCGCGCGGCGGTGACCGAGGGCGTGCTCGAGTGGAACAAGGCCTTCGAGCGCATCGGCTTCAAGGACGCGGTGCGCGTGCAGGTGCAGCCTGAGGACGCCGACTTCGACACGCTCGACGCGAACCGCGCCTCGGTGCGCTGGATGACCAATGCGGCGCCGTCCTTTGGCGCGATCGGACCGACCCACGTCGACCCGCGCAGCGGCGAGATCATCGACGCCGACATCGCCATCGAGAGCCTGTCCTCGCGCGCGCGCCGCGCCGAACGCTCGCAGGTGCTGGCGGCCGCGCCAGCGTCGCCCGACGCCCACGCCGAGCCCGGTGTCTGCATGCATGCCGACGCCGCCACCGAGCAGCTCGGCTACGCGCTCGACGTGCTCGAGGCGCGTGGCGACCTCGACCCGGCGAGCCCTGAGGCCGAGGCCTATGTGCTCGCTTACCTTAAAGACGTGACCATGCACGAGGTCGGCCACACGCTGGGCCTGCGGCACAACTTCCGTGCCTCGCGCATCTACAGCGAGGAGCAGGTGTCGAGCGCGGAGTTCACCGCCGGCAACGCCCTGAGCGGCTCGGTCATGGAGTACGTTTCGGTCAACCTGCCGGCGCCCGGCCAGACCGGTGGCGCGCCCTTCCAGTCCATGCTCGGCCCCTACGACTACTGGGCCATCGAGTACGGCTACGCGCAGTTCCCCGCGCACGCCGAGGGCCAGGCGCTGGCGCACATTGCCGGGCGCAGCGCCGAGCCCGAACTCGCCTACGGCACCGACGAAGACAATTCGCTCGGCATCGACCCCGAGTCGCTGCAGTTCGACCTGGGGACCGACCCGGTGGCGTTCGCGAAAAAACGCTTCGCCATCGCGCGCGACCTGCTCGAGCGCCAGGAAACACGCGCGCTGAGCGCCGGCACCGACTACTCGGTCCTGCGCCGCTCGATCGGCTATGCGCTGCGCGACCTCGGGCGCGCCGCCACGCTGCTCACGCGCCAGATCGGCGGCGTGCGCACCTTGCGCGACGCGCCGGGCAGCGGCCGCGACCCGCTGCAGCCCGTGCCCGCAGCACAACAACGCGAGGCCCTCGACACGCTCTCGCGCAGCCTGCTGGCCGCCGACAGCGTGCGCTTGTCCCCGGCCCTGCAGCGCCGTCTTGCGCCCGACTTCGCCGAACGCACCGACGCCTTTTTCTCGGGCGACGGGCCCCTGGTCACCGACTATTCGCTCGGCAGCGAGCTGGTCGATCTGCAAGGCAATGTACTGGCCCAGCTCATGAGCGACAGCGTGGCCGCACGGCTGCTCGACAGCGAAGCCAAGGCCAGCAACGAGGCCGACGCCCTGCCGCTCTCGGAGCTCTACGAACGCCTCGGCCGCGACGTCTGGTCCGAGCTCGCCAGTGGCGCCGAGATCGGCGCGCCGCGCCGCGAACTGCAGCGCGCGCACGTCAACCGCCTCAGCGCCTTGTTGCTGCGTCCGGGCGCCCTGAGCCGCGCCGATGCGCGCAGCCTGCTGCGCATGGAGGCGCAGGCGCTGCTGGTGCGGCTCGAGCTGGCCCAAAAGCGCCGTGGTCTCGGCCCGCAAGCGCGCGCGCACCTGAGCGACAGCGCCGAGTCGCTCTCCCAAGCCCTGTCGGCCCGGCAGTTGCGCGCCGGGCCGTGAACCGGTGATGTGATGCCGATGTCGCCGCGGCCCGACATGCCCGTCGGCGCGGCGGCTGACGCGCCCGCGCCGGTCGGCTTTGCGCAAGCGCTCGCCTATTGGCTGCGCCTGGGCTGCATCAGCTTCGGCGGGCCTGCCGGGCAAATCTCACTCATGCATGCCGAGTTGGTGGAGCGCCGCCGCTGGATTTCGGAGCGGCGCTTCCTGCACGCGCTCAACTACTGCATGCTGCTGCCGGGGCCGGAGGCGCAGCAACTCGCCACCTACATCGGCTGGCTCATGCACCGCACCGCGGGCGGCCTGGCGGCGGGTGCGCTGTTCGTGCTGCCTTCACTGCTGCTGCTCATCGGGCTGTCATGGTTGTACGTCGCGCAGGGCGGGCATCCGGTCGCCCAAGCCGTGCTCTATGGCGTGCAGCCTGCCGTGGTTGCCTTGGTCGTCCAGGCCGCCTGGCGGCTTGGCAGCCGTGCGCTGAAGACAGCCTTGCACCGCCTGCTGGCCCTGGCCTCGCTGTTGGCGATGCTGGCTGCGATTCCCTTTGCCTGGGTGCTCGGCGCTGCCGCGGCCATGGGCTGGGCGCAGGGCCGTTGGTGGCCGGGGCGCCCCGTGAACGGCCCAAGCCCTCACGGCGCGGCAGGCGGCACCGCCGCCGACGCCGCCATGCGCGCCTGGATCGACGACGACACGCCCACGCCGGCGCATGCCCGTTATGCGACGCGGCGCCTGCTGGCCACGGTGGCCATCGGCCTGGCGCTCGGCGCTGCGGTCTACCTGCTGCTCTGGGCCTGGGGCGGCGCCGCCAGCCTGCTGGCGCAGATGGCCGTCTTCTTCACTCAGGCCGCGCTGCTGACCTTCGGCGGTGCCTACGCCGTGTTGCCTTTCGTGGTGCAGGGGGCGGTCGAGCAGTACGGCTGGCTGAGCGCGCCGCAAATGCTCGCCGGCATGGCGCTGGGCGAGTCCACGCCGGGTCCGCTCATCATGGTGGTCAGCTTCGTCGGTTTCCTCGGCGGCTGGCAGCAGCCATTCCTCGCATCGCCACTCGCCGCCGGCGTGGTGGCGGCCCTGGTCGTCACCTTCTTCACCTTTCTGCCGTCCTTCGTGTTCATCTTGGCCGGCGCACCGCTGGTCGAGGCCACGCGCGGCGACCTGCGGTTCACCGCGCCGCTCGCGGCCATCAGCGCGGCTGTTGTCGGCGTCATCGCGCAGCTCGGTCTCTACTTGGCCGAGCAGGTGCTGTGGCCGCAGCGTTCGCACATCGAGTGGCCGGCGCTGGCCATCGGCATTGCTGCGGCCGTGGCCTTGCTGCGCTACCGCGTGGGCGTGTTGCCCGTTCTCGGGGCTGCAGCCGTGGCGGGGATCGTGTGGCGCCTGGGGCTGAGCTGATTCATTTCGGCTTGCCGCAACGTGGCGGCGTGGTGCCCTAAGCCCCGAGCCCGGCGACACGGCCGAGGCAGGCCGCGCCGCGCACGCCGGACGCGTCGCCATGGCGTGCGAGCACGATGCGCGTGCGCGGCGAGTCCAGCGCCGCGCCGAACACGTGCCGGGGCAGGCCCGCCTCGATGCGCCCGACCAGGCCCGGCAGCAAAGACACGCCACCGGCCAGCACGACCACATCCGGGTCGAGCAGGTTAAGCACCGTGGCCAGCGCCCGCGACGCTCGATCGGCATGCCGATCAAGCGTCGCCCTGCAAGCAGCGTCGCCCAGTTCAGCGCGCTCGGCGATGGCCGCTGCGCTGAGCTTGGCATGCGCCAAGCGTGCATGGTCGGCCGAGATCGCCGGGCCGCTGAGCCAGGTTTCGATGCAGCCGCGCGCGCCGCAGTAGCAGGCCGGCCCCGGGCGCTCGTCGTCGCGCGGCCAGGGCAGCGGGTTGTGGCCCCATTCGCCGGTCAGTCCGTTGGGGCCTTGCAGCAGGCGGCCATGCACCGCGATGCCGGCGCCGACGCCGGTGCCGAGGATGACGGCAAACACGACGGCAGCCCCTGCGCCCGCGCCGTCGGTCGCTTCCGAGAGCGCCAAACAATCGGCGTCGTTGGCCAGCGCCACCGGCTGCCCGAGCAGTGACTGCAGATCGCGCCCGAAGGCTCGGCCGTTGAGGCAGGTGGAGTTGGCGTTCTTCCCCAGACCGCTCGCGCCAAGGGAGCCCGGCGCGCCGAGGCCGATGGAGAGCGGGCCGCCGCCGGCAGCGGCGCGCCCGCTCGCCACCAGCGCCCCGATGGTCGACAACGTGGCCAGGT
>JANONH010000233.1:0-8932 GCA_031420735.1 Methylibium sp. | reverse complement strand
CCAGGCTGCCGGCAAAGCCCGCGGGCAGCGTGAGGCCGGTGTAGGAGATGCGCTCCGAGCCAATGTCGAAGCGCTCGTTGACGGTGTCGACATTGCTCACCAACCCGCTCAAGCGGTAGACCGCGACCGCGACTGCGTCTTTTCGCTCGATGCGCGAGGCTGTGAAGCGGCCAGACGATGGGTCGAACAGCGCATAGACCTCGAGCACATCGCCCACCGCCAGCGCCAACAGCCCGCCGCTCGCGCTGGCGGCGTCGAACACCGTGGCGCCATTGATTTGCACCGTCTGCCCCAGCACCACCAGTTGCTCCGCCGCCGCGTCGACCCGCTCGATCGGGCCGAGCAGGTCGCTTGCGAAGACGATGCTCACGGCCGTGGCGGCCCGCGCGCCGGTGGTGGTGTTGGTGGCGAGGCCGGTGGCGCGGATTTCGGTGGTCATGCCCAGTCGCAAGACTGCGGGCGACTGCGGCATGTCGTCGCCATCGGTGATGACGGCGGTGCTGTCATCGAAACGCACGCCATTGACGATGACGGAGCCCAAGCCGGTGATGGGCCCGCTTGCATACGAAGCCACCGGCGCCCCGGTGCCGCCGCTGTCGACGCCGCCGCCGCAGCCGACGAGGGCGAGCGCGCAGCACAGCGCTTTCCACCAGGGGGATCGCGCTGCGATGGCCGAGGCCGTGGGAAATGCTTGCATGGTCGTTATTCCTTGGTGCGCTTTGAAGCGGGCTGGCGTTTCGGGGCGGGCGCCTTGCTGCCGGCATTGACATCCGGCAGCGCCATCGGCTCGTGATAGGTGTAGAGGCCCACGCGCACGCGTTGGTCGGCGGCACGGCCGGCCGCACGGTCGGCGTCGATGAGCCGCTGTAGCGCGGGCACGGCGGCTTCAAGCAGGGCCTTCCACTGCGCGCGCATCAATTGGTGAAAAGCCTCGAGTGAAGCCTCTGAAATCTCATCGGCGAACACCGCTTGCTCGAGGTGCGCGGGGGCGTCCCCGAGCACGTTGGCCACGGCCGCACGCAGATGATCGCCGACGTTGCCGCCCAGCAGACCCAGCATGCGCGCGCTGTCGCCGCTGGGAACGAAACTCTCCCGCACCGCGTGAACCATGTCGCCTTCGACGCGTGCGAGGCCGAGCCGGCACAACTCGTCGAGCAGGCTGCGCGGATGGACGTCGCGCGTGACCGATTGGGCCAGGGCCTCGAAGCTCGGCGCCGGGCCCTGGCGCGGGATTGGCTTGATTTCGCCCTTGCGCGTCTTGAGCGAGGGTTCGGCCAGCCACTTGGTGAACACGCGCGTGGCCGGCGAGTGGCGCAGCACCTCGGGGGCGCTGCGCGCCTGCGTGAGGCGCGTCACCTCGCGCCGGTTAATGCCGGTGGCGGTGCTGATGCGGCTGACCATGCGGTGCTCGGGCAGCTTGGGGTGCGCCAAACGCGCGGCATCGACGAAGGCTGTTTTTAGCTGGTGTTCGAGCGTCGCGAACGGCAGGCCGCGTGCAATGGCGAGCACCGCGAGTGGCTCGACCAACTGGCGCATCGCCTCGGTGAGCGCCGCCGGGTCTGCTGCGCCGCCCGACGCTGCGCCGACAACGGCGTGCGGCGGCGCGCCCAACGCAGCGGCCGCAGCCGCTTTGGGGCGCTGCAGCCGTGGGGGCTTGGGGTCGGCCATCGCAACGGCAAGTCTAAGTGCGGGCATGCGCCTTTCTGGCAACAGAGGGCCGGCCTTGCGGCCGGCCCTTTGACTCACGCCATGGCGCCGCCTGCTCAGCTTTCGAAGCTGATGTAGGTCGCCACGAGCATGGTGCCGTCGTCCGAGAGCTCGCCCTTGACTTCAACTTGCCTGGTGTTGCGAAGGTCGGACAGCAGCCCGTCGTCCACCACCAGAGCAGGGTTATCGAAGCTCACCTTGATGCCGCGCAGCATGAAGGTCTTGGTCACGTCGTCGAACGACAAAACCTCGCCGTGCAGCTCGAAGCCTTCGACTTCGACTTCGTGTTCGTCCTCCAGCTCGACACGGGTGGCGATGATTACGCCGCCGACGGCGCGGCCCTCGACTTCGACGCGCGCACCCAGGACGATGCCCGCAGTGCCATCGGGGAATGCGGCTTGAGAGGCGTCTACAGCAAGGCCGTTGACGCTGAACTTCTTGTCCACGTCGAAGGTGGTGGCGGTAATGCGGCCTTCGATCTCGGCTTCGTCGTGGTCGTCGTCGACCCGGCGCGCGCCGTTCTCGATCTGGGTGGCGATCCACTGGCCGTCCACCTGCATGGTTTGCAGCTTGACCTTCACCAGCATGCCGTTGTCCAGCGAGGCCGGCACCGCAGTGGCGATGGCCCGGTACGAGATCGTCTCGCCGCTGCTGCCGATGCGCAGGGTCATTGCGGTCTTGTCGATGTTGGTGACCATGCCGCGCAGCTTGTAGTAGGACACGTCCAGCTCGGGCTCGATTCGGGTGGCGGTGTAAGCGCCGGTGGCGGCGTCAAAAAGTCCGTGCACTTCGATCACGCTGGTACCGGGCACGAGGCCGGCGATGCCGCCGACCAAGCTGTCGTCGACAACCGTCGTGGCAGTGATGGCCACCGTTTGACCGAGCAGCACGAGGGAGCTGCCGTCGGCTGCAACCGACGAGACGAGGCCGACGATTTCGGGCCCGAAGCGGATCTTCGTGGCTTTGCCGTTCATGCCGGCGTTTGTGAGGCTTTCACTCTCGATCTCGACCACCATGCCCAGGCGCAGGTAGTCCTTGTGATCTTCAAAACTGTCGCCGTCGTCATCGTCGGACACGCTCGCCGTCGAGTCGTCGAAACGCACGCCGTTGACGATGATGGAGCCCAAGCCGGTGATGGCCCCGGACGAGAACGCGGTGCGAGTGGCCACCTGTTCGGAATTAGCGCCACCACCGCCGCAGCCGGTGCCGACCACTGCGGCGCACAGCAACAAGAGCACGCCGCTTGCGGGGCGGTAGATGTTTTCAATTCGGTCGAGCATGGAGATCTCTCCTTCGCAACGTTCGCGGTGCGACGCGATGGCTGGGGCCCAGCCAAGGCCTGACTATAAATGTGCAAACAGCACATTTGCAACTTTTTCCGCATGCAAAACACGACTCGTTGCACATGCCTCAGTTCCACCCTCTCAGTAGTCCAGCCACTCGAGCGGCGCCACCAAAGCGCGGCCCGACATGCGCGAGATCGTCTCGCCGATCGCCTCGATGTTGTGGTCGAACGAGCCGTGCGTCGCGGCGCTGCGGTCGTCGGCACGACTCGTGCGCACCTCGGGCGTGTTCACGCTGCGCAGCAAGCCCAGGCCCGCAGCAGGTGGCCAGCGGGCCTGCCAGTGGGCGAGCGCGGCGAGCTCGGTCTCGTGCCATTGGTCGTCGTCGGCCAGGTAGTGCGCGTCGTGCGCACGCTCCATGCCCAGCAGCGGCTGCTTGCGCACGTCGTCGAGCGCACGCGAGACGAGGTAGAGCAACGACTTGCCGTAGGCCGGCTGCTGCGGGCTTGGCAGGCCATCGGCCTTTTCGTTGGCGTCCGAGAGCACGTAGAGCCAGGTCTTGGCGAGGTCGAGCACGCCCGCTTGCGCGGCACCGAGGTAATGAAGCTTGGCAAAACGCACCGAGCAGGCCGCAGCGAACAGCGTGGCCGTCTCGACGCCGAGCTGCGGCGCGCGAGCGTGAGTGCCAGAGCCCGGCGGCGCCGGGCGCGCTGCTGGCGCCGCGACACCGGCCAGCAGACGCAAGAAGTGGCCAAGCAAGATGGCGCCCGCCGAGTGGCCGGCCACATGCAGCTCGAGATGCTTGCCCGCTGCGGCGAGGTCGGCCTGCAAACCGAGCAAGTGCCGCAGCAGCAGCTCGAGGCCATGGCCGCTTCGCGTGGCGCGTTCGGCGTTCTCGCGCATTTCGCTCCACACGCCGCGCCCGAACAGGCGGGCCAGCGTCTCGAACGCGCGGTCCTTGGCGTCGCCCAAGCTTTGCAGCAAGCCCGCCGAACGAGCAGCCTCGTCGCCGACGATTTTTCGGACCCAGTCTTCGGCCAGGCTCGCGAGCGTCTCGCCGGCGCCGGTTTTCCAGCTGAGGAAAAGAGGGTAGACGCCGTTGGCCTCGAAGCAGGGGCCGAGCATGCGAATGCGCTTGATGGAAGCGTCTTCGCTGTTGAGTCCGCCGTGCGCGTAGAGCGCCAGCTTCACGCTCGCTTCGGGCCGCGCCAGCGCCCAGGCAAGCGGCAGCTCGCGCACGATTTCGGCGGCCAGGCCGGCGCGGTCGTCGTTTGCGCGCGTGAAGTCGGTGGCCACCAGCTCGCCGTCGTTGCCGGTGACGAGCGTGTGCGCGTAGGCCGTGTCGGTGGACCAGGGTTCGTAGTCGCGGTGGAGGAAGGGGCGGTCGAGCGGCCAGGGGTCGTCGGGCGGGTTGCGCGGCTCACGCGTGCTGCGCTGCAGGTCGGTGAGCGACTCGCCGCGCGCCACGCGCCAGCGCGTGGATTGAAGCGGGCGCGTGCCGCCGCCCTGGGCTTGGGTGCGCGACACGGCGCGCGGCACGCCGAGCGCGCAGGCCCAGGCGTCGGTGCCGTTGACGACCCAGTCTTCGTAGGGCAGCACCGCAAAGCCCGACGCGCCCCAACGCTGGCCCCAGGAGTTCTGCACCACGAAGCCGCGTTCGTTATAGCCGACCAGGGCGAAGGCATGGCCGCCGCGGCTCGCGGCCTCGACGATCGGCGCGACGCTGGGCAGATCGGCGTGGCGCGTGGGCGGCTTGGCCAGCCGCCGGGCGGGCTGGGCCGCGCCCGCAGCGCCCGCAGCGCCCGATTTCTTGCGGGCGAACAGCGCGTCCCAGCCGTCGTGTGCGGTGGCCGACACGAACACCGCGCCGATGTTGACGATGGCCGCCTGCAGGTCGACCACCGAACTGCGCTCGACGCGGTAATAGACGCCGAGCGGCCGCTTGGCCGCGTCGAGCTCCCAGCCGGCGCTTGGGCGCACGAACACCGCCGCTCCGTCCTTTGCCAGCTTGTAGGGCCAAGCCGGCGCGGAACACACGCCGTGCTTGTGCCAGCCCTTCAGGGCACCGCGGCAGCTCGAGCCGTCGTAGTCGACCCCCGGCCATTCGTCGTAGCGCTTGGCCAGCTCGTAGAGCATGCGCGGGCTCGCCGGCAAGAAGGGCACGCGCACCCGATCCTCGAGGTGGCGCACCCACAGCAGGTAGTTGGCGACGCTGGCCAGACCAAAGCCGGTGCAGGCGCCCGTGACCCCCTGGTCGAGCACCAAGCCTTCGGCGACGTAGCCGCCCAGAAAGCGGCGCACGTCGGCAGCCGAGGGATAGACGGGCGGCAGCGACGCGAGCGGCGGCCGGTAAGGCAGGTCGCGCAGATCGAGCCGGTCCGGGCGAGCGTCGAAGCGGTGTTGCGCAATGGCGGGCGGGGTTGGCTTTGGCTTTGGCTTTGGTTCTTGCTTTGGTGCCGGTGCCGGTGCCGGTGCCGGTGCAGACTTCGGTGGCGACCTCGATGGCGACTTGCGTGCCGGCTTCGGTGTCGGCTGCGGTGGCGGCTTCGATGTCGGCTTCAATGTGACCGGCTTCTGCTTGCCGCGGTCGGCTGCGCGCGGCGCGCTGGCGCGCGCAGCCTTGGTCGTGATGCTCATCGCTTCCCCCGTCTTGTCGATTGCCGCCGACGCGGCCTTGCCAGCGGCCGTCGAGTCTTCGTCCGGCGTCCTTGAATCGATGGTACCCAGCGCCCCGGCCTTGCCGGCGCTTGGCCGATGCGGGTACACAAGGAGTCGCGGCGCGCTGAGGGGTTCATCGCCACGCTCCCCGGTTCGAGGGTTCCCCACTTCTGCGTCCACTCGTTCGCGTGTTTCTTCCACGGCGACCCCCTGTTCGGGTGAGGCGGGCCTATGCGGATCGTCGATTCGCCCGCATGCTCTGTGCACACCCCAGCCGCAACGAACACGCCATGCGCCGCGCCCTCGCCTCACTTGCTCTTGCTGCCCTGCTCGCCGCTCACGGCGCGCACGCCGCTGCGGCGGCGCCCCCCACGAGCCTGCCGTTCGGCTCGGCGCGCGCACTGGTCATGGACGAAGCCACCGGCGAAGTGCTGATGTCCAAGAACGCCGAGACGGCCGCGCCCATCGCCTCCATCACCAAGCTCATGACCGCCATGGCCGTGCTCGACGCCGGCCTGGACCTGCAGGAGCCGATCGCCATCTCAGTGGCCGACATGGACACGCTCAAACACACCCGCGCCGGCCTGCCGGTTGGCGCGGTGCTCGAGCGCGGCGCCTTGCTCGAACTCGCACTCATCGCCTCGGACAACCACGCCGCTGCGGCACTGGCGCGCACCTTCCCCGGCGGCCTCGACGGCTTTCGCGTTGCGGTGCAGGCCAAGCTCGCCTCGCTCGGCCTTACACAGACGCTGATCGTCGAGCCGACCGGCCTCTCGGCGCAAAACCGTTCGACGGCCAGCGACCTCGCCGTGGTGCTGCGCGCCGCCTCGGCCTACGACCTCATCGCCGCGATCACCAGCAGCCCGACGCATGCCACGCTCGTGAACGGCCGCCCTTGGGCGGTGCGCAACACCAACGGCCTGGTCGGCCGCCCGGGCTGGACCATCCTCGCTTCCAAGACCGGCTACACCCAGGAAGCCGGGCGCTGCCTGGTGATGCGCGTGCAGACCACCGGGCGCACGCTGCTGGTGGTGCTCATGGGCGCGTCGCGCTCCACGCAGCGCGCCAACGATGCGAACAATGTCGTTCGCTGGTTGGCGGGCGACACGCTCACGGCCGAGGCCAAGCCACGCTCGGCGCTGCGGCCGGTGAAAAAACAGCGCCGCACGCACGCACGCCAGGCCGCCGCCCGCCTGGTCTCGTAAGCAGCCCGCGGGCGCCGCGTTAGCCGCCCTCCGAGCCGCCTTACCGAGGCAGCCACCGAGCTGCCTTGGCGAGCTGCCTTAGCGAGGCACGCACCGAGCCACCCACCGAGCCGCAGACGCCAGCCGGCGCCGGCCGCTTCACTCGTAGCGCAGCGCCTGGATCGGCAGCAAAGACGCGGCACGCTGTGCCGGGTAGAAGCCGAAGAACACGCCCACAGCAGCCGAAAACCCCACCGCCAGCGCAATGGCGCCCGCACTCATGGCCACCTGCCAGCCGGCCAGCGTGGCCACCGCCCAGGTGGCCACGGCACCCAGGACGATGCCGATGGCGCCGCCCACCAGGCTCAGGGTTACCGCCTCGATCAGGAACTGCGCGCGAATGTCGCGGCTCCTCGCGCCCACCGCCATGCGCAGGCCGATTTCGCGGGTGCGCTCGGTCACGCTCACCAGCATGATGTTCATGATGCCGATGCCGCCCACCACCAGGCTCACGCCGGCCACCGCCGCGAGCAGCAGCGCGAGCACCCGGCTCGATGCTTCTTGCGCTTGCAGCAGCTCGGTGAGGTTGCGCACGCTGAAGTCGTCGTCGCTGCCGGCTTGCAGCCGGTGGCGCTGGCGCAGCAGTTCGCGAATGCCGTCTTCGGCGGCCTTCATGGAGTGCCCCTCATGTACCTTGACGCTGATCGAGCCCACGCGCTTCTGCTTGCCGGCGTTCTGCCCCTGAATGCGGTTGCGAAAGGTCGAGATCGGCACCATCACGACGTCGTCCTGGTCTTGGCCAAAGGAGTTCTGGCCCTTGCGGGCCAGCACCCCCACCACCGTGAGCAGCACCTTGTTGACGCGGATCGTCTGCTCCACCGGGTCGGCGTCGCCGAACAGTTGCGAGGCCACCGTCTGGCCCAACAGCGCCACCTTGCCCGAGCCACTCACTTCACCGGGCTCGAACTGGCGCCCGGCGGCCAGCGGCCAGTCGCGCGCCTCCAGGTAGTCGGGCGTCATGCCCAGGGCCTGCGTGGCCCAGTTGGTGTTGCCGGCGACCACCTGCGTGCCGGTGCGCGAGGTGGGTGCGGCCACCTGCACTTCGAGCACTTCGCGCGCAATGGCGGCGGCGTCTTCTTCGGTGAGCCCTTGCCCGGTTTGCGCGCCCAGGCGCACGCCGCCCGACGTCCGCGCACCGGGCAACACCAGCATCACGTTGGAGCCCAAGCCCTTGATCTGCTCGGCCACGCGCTGCTGCGCGCCGCTGCCGATGGCGATGGTGGTGATGACCGCCGCCACGCCGATGATGATGCCCAGCATGGTGAGCATGCTGCGCATGAGGTTGGTGGCGAGCGCACGCCAGGCGCTGCGCAATGCGGCCAGGGCGTTCATGGCGCCGCGCGCCCCGCTTGCGTCGCATCTTCCACCACTTGGCCGTCGCGGATCACGACGCGCCGCCGCGCCCAGGCGGCAATGTCCGCTTCGTGGGTCACGAGGATCACCGTGATGCCGCCGGCGTTGAGCTGGGCGAGCAGCCGCATCACTTCGAGGGAGGTCGCGCTGTCGAGCGCCCCGGTGGGCTCGTCGGCCAAGATCACTTGAGGGCGGTTGACAAGCGCGCGCGCGATCGCTACGCGTTGCTGCTGGCCGCCCGATAGCTCGGCCGGCGTGTGCGCGGCGCGGTCGGCCAGGCCCACCTGCGCCAGGCACTGCAAGGCACGCGCCGCGCGCTCTTTGGCCGCCACCCCGGCATAGACCAGCGGCAGCTCGACGTTTTCACGCGCAGTGGTGCGCGCCAGCAGGTTGAACTGTTGAAACACGAAGCCGATGCGGCGGTTGCGGATTGCCGCCAGCGCGTCGCCCGAGAGCCCTTCGGTGGCTTCACCAGCGAGCCGGTAGCTGCCGCTCGTGGGGCGGTCCAGGCAGCCGATGATGTTCATGAGGCTGCTCTTGCCCGAACCCGACGCGCCCATGATGGCCACGAACTCGCCCGCCTCGACTTGCAGCGAGACGCCGGCCAGGGCATGCACTTCGTTGGCGCCGTCGCCTTCGCCCATGCGGTAGGTCTTGACCAGCCCCTGCACGTCGATCAGCGCCATG
>JANONH010000232.1:0-10803 GCA_031420735.1 Methylibium sp. | reverse complement strand
GGCGACACCGGTTGCACAGCGCTGGTCGTCACCGTGACCCGCGGCAACGGTGTCAACACGCCTGCGGCCTGCTGGAGCAAATGATGCAGCGCGCCCGCGGCTTCACCTTGATCGAGCTCTTGACTGTGGTAACTATCACGGCAATTTTGTTGGCTGTGGTGGTGCCAAGCTTCAATGACCTGTTGGAACGGCGCCGGGTCGAAGGGGTGGTCAACGAGCTGAGCGCAGACCTTCAATACACGCGCAGCGAGTCGGTCAGTCGTCGTCAGAACGTGGCACTGAGCACTGCAGCCGGCGGCACGATCTACACGGTGACCGACCTGAGCGGCCCGACGCTGCTTAAAACCGTGACCTTGCCCGCCAATATGACGGTCACGCCAAGCATCACCCTGACCTACACCGCCTTGCGCGGCATTCCCAACGAAACTGCCGGTGGTGACGTCGTCATCAACGTGACCAGCACACGAACTCCCGGCTCATTGCGTGTGGTCAACAATTTCATGGGCCGGCTGCAGATGTGTTCACCAGACGGCACGTTTCGAGGTCACACCCCATGCTGATCGATGTCGTGGCTCGCCATCTACAGCGGCGCAATGCAACTCGCCAACGCGGCCTCTCCATCGTCGAGTTGCTGGTCGGAGTCGCCATTGGCCTGTTCCTGGTGGGCGGTGTAGTCACTTTATTTGTCACGAACTTGGGCAATTCAAGGCGCATGCTGGTCGAAGCACGCGTCAACCAGGATTTGCGGGTGGCCGCGGACTTGGTGTCACGCGATTTGCGCCGTGCCGGCTACTGGCAAAACGCAATTGAAGGGACGCGCGTGCTCGGCGCCACCTTGACGCCTTTACGCAACCCCTACGGGGCGGTCACCCCGAGTGCTGGCACCTCGACCATCACCTACACCTTTTCGCGCGACTCAATTGAAAACAATACTATCGACACCAACGAGCAGTTTGGCTTCCGTCTCAATGGTGGCGTGATTCAGATGCGTACTGCCGCGGCCACGTGGCAATCGGTGACCGACCCCACAGTCATGACGGTTAACCAGTTCACCATCACAGCGGTTGAAACCGCCATCGACATGGGCAACGCTTGCGCCAAGGTCTGCCCACCTCCCGCGTTGGCGACCTACACCTGCCCCAACCCTCCGGTGCTGGGCATACGCAATTACGGCTTGGTGCTCAGGGCCGTTGCCACGGCTGACGCGGCCGTGGTGCGTCGCATCGATACCCGCGTGCGTGTACGCAACGATCTGCTGACCGGCGTGTGCCCAGCCTGAGGTGAACACCATGAAGCTGCTTCTTCCATTCAAGCGTCCAGCGCGTCCTCTCCAGCGCGGCGTCGGCGCACTTGCCGTGTCGATCCTTCTGCTCTTCGCCTCCTCGATCATCATTTTTTATCTCAATCGCGGCCTCATCTTCGAGCAGAAGGCTTCAGCTAACCAAGTGCGTTCGACCGCGGCATTTGAGATTGCAGAGGCCGGCATCGAGTGGGCAACCGGCATGCTCAATTCGCCCAAAGACATCACGATCGCCTGCGAGCCTCTCGCCACGAGCAACGTGTCTTTTGGGCGTCGATACATCCAAACCGGTTTTCCGACGGTTGTTTCCGTCGTGCCGACTGTCAATACATTTCCCGGTTGCAAGATCAATGCTGACGGAACGACTCGCACCTGCAGCTGCCCGGTGGTCGGCGGCACCGAGACGGTTGCCGCCGTCGGCGCAGCCTTACTTCCCGGCTTCACCGTCGCTTTTACATCGGTCACCGATCCGATCACCGGCGCTGTCGACAAGACGGCGGTGCGCATCACGTCCACGGGTTGCACGGCTCAGGCCGGCGCCTGCAAACCGCTTACCGCGGGCTCGGTCGCCACGACCGGTGCAAGCGACGCGCATGCAACGGTTTCACAAATCGTAAAACTGGTGCCGGATCTGCGAGCCATGCCTCAGTCCGCATTGACTTGCGGAAAATTGTGCGCCGTGGGCGGTTCGTACGACATCTTTAATAGGGAAGTGTCGAGCAACGGTTATCTCGTCAACGCAGGAACGGCGATCACCAGTGGGTCGGGCACTACCTACGGCACCATCCCGGGGCAGCCCATCCAGAACGCGCTGATCGCGAACGACGATTCGCTCTTGGCCTTGGCGGGTTCCGATACGACATGCAGCGGTTCGCTGATGTTCCAGACGTTCTTCGGCGTCACGATGGAGCAGTACGCGAGCGGCACCGGGGTACTCACAATCCCAGCTTGCACCGCACCCTCGTCGTGTGGCGCAGCCGTAGGCGCCGCATATGACTCTGGCACGAGGTCGTTCTATTTTCCCGATGGCTTGGCACTTAACACGAGCGCGCCTTTCTCGACGCTGGGAAGCTTGACCCAGGGCGTGCGCTTGGTTTCGCCGGGGGCGATCAATATCAACGGCAATATTTCGATCAACGGCCTGATCTTCTCTAATAACGCTACTTTCAACGATTCCGGCACCGGCACGTCCAACTTGAACGGCGCGATGATTACCTGCGCCGATTACAACAACAACGGCAGCGGTACGCTGACCTATACCTCATCGGCGCTCGGCGGCGATGACCCCACGCTCGGCATGATGGTGCGCGTGCCAGGCAGTTGGCGCGACTTCTGAACAGCCCGCCATGAAAAGGAACGTTGCCATGTGCCCGAACCTCAGCCCGCGTTGGCCCTGCGCCCCGCAACGCGGTTTTACCTTGATCGAGGCGCTAATCGCCTTACTCGTGATCGCCTTCGGCGTGATGGCGCTGGCTGGCATGCAAGTCAGCCTGTCACGCAACGCCGACGTGTCCAAGCAGCGCACCGAGGCCATGCGCCTGGCTCAAGAACGTGTCGAGCGCCTGCGCTCCTTCGTTGGCATCACGGCGGGCGCAATCAATTGGAACAATCTTCCTGTGGCGGCAGAGACCGTCAGCAATAACACCAACACCACTTTTAAAACTTCGGTCGCCCTGGGCGGAACGATCACCGATACCCTGCGCCAGGCGAGCGCGACGGTACGCTGGCTCGACCGTGCCGGAAGCACCGTCGCCGACGCGGCCACGGGCACCGCGGTCGATGCGGGCGGATTTGTCTTCAACAACGAAGTCGTGATCAGCTCTATTTTGGCCAAAGTCGACCCCGAGAAAATTGGTCTGCTCAGCAACCCCTTGCCGCTCAATGCACCGCTCAAGCGACCGAAGAACCGCAACATCAACATTCCCATCCCAGCCATCTCGCTCGGCCAAGGCCAGAGCGCGACGCAGTTCGATGCAAACTACGCCGTGGTTTACAGTGACGTTACTGCCAACGTCGTGCAGATCTGCAACCCCAACCTCGTCAACGCGACCGCAAGTCAAATCAACGCCCTCATCGGTACGGCATCGTGCACCTCGATCACCGGTTACATCGTGGCAGGCTATGTCGAAAGCACTCCGACGACAGGCCCTTCATCAGGGCAAGTGCCGGTCGCGGTATCAAATGCCTTGGGCTTGAACCATTCCGCCATTGCGCGCAATGGCGTGCTCGCAGGGCAGAACATTCGCTGCCGGTTTGGCGACGCAATAGACCAAAACAGTAATGCTGTCATTGCAAATTTCAAGTCCTATCTTTGCGTCGTCCCGCTAAGCACGCCGTTCAATTGGGGTGGCACGATCCGGCTCGGAGGCGTGCCGACCACCGCCAATTACATTGTCTGCCGCTATCAGTACACGCAGACCGACCTTTCGTCGAACGAGAAGAATATCCAACCCTATGTCGGCGTGAACTTGTCGATCGACGAACAAAACTACTTGATCACCCGCAGCACAGCCGGAAACTGCCCTGCGGCGATGACCATGACCGGCGTTTCGCTGGGGGTACTGCACCAGGATTGCCGCAGCACCAACACTGCGGCCAACCTCGCCACCAACTGCCCTGCATCCTCGTCCTGACCCGAGGCTAACGGAAAAAGCACTTGCGACCACTTGACTCGGCATTAACGAGCGCGTGGCGGGCTGTCGGGCAGAGCGAGCCCAACCCCCGCGTTGGCTGCGTGATCCTGGGCTGCGAAGACGGTTTGGCTGCAGATGGCCACACCCAAGCAGCCGGCGCTCCGCACGCCGAGATCATGGCCCTGCGCGTCGCCCGTGCCGCCGGCCTCGACCCGCGCGGTGCCACCGTCTACGTCACGCTCGAACCCTGCTCGCACCACGGCCGCACGCCGCCCTGTTGCGACGCCTTGATCGAGGCGGGCGTTGCCAAGGTCGTGATCGCAATTCAAGATCCGAACCCCATGGTCGCCGGCCGCGGCATCGAGCGGCTGCGTGCAGCGGGCATCGAAGTCACGGTGCTCTCCCCGGGCGACCCCGCTGCCGTGGCTTCGCGCGAGCTCAACATCGGCTTCTTCTCGCGCATGATCAGAAAGCGCCCCTGGGTGCGCATGAAGCTGGCCGCTTCGCTCGACGGCCGCACCGCGCTGGAAAACGGTGCGAGCCAGTGGATCACCGGCGAGGCGGCGCGCACTGACGGCCATGCCTTTCGCAAGCGCGCCGGCGCCGTGCTCACGGGCATCGGCACGGTCTTGGAAGACGACCCGCGGCTGGACGTGCGGCTGGTCGAGACGCAGGTCCAACCCAAGCGCGTGGTGGTCGACTCGAGGCTCGAGATCTCGCTTGGCGCACGTATCCTGCAGCCGCCGGGCGAGGTGTTCGTCTACACCGCAGCCGACGTCGGCGGTGGCCTTGCCGGCAAGGCAGAGGCCCTGGCCGCGCTTGGCGCCACCGTCGTCCCGTGCGCCGGGCCGGGCGGCAAGGTGGACCTCGCGGCGATGCTCGACGACCTGGCGTGGCGCGAGGTCAACGAACTGCACGTCGAGGCGGGCCACAAGCTCAACGGCTCCTTTGTGCGCGAAGGTCTGGTCGACGAATTCTTGCTCTACCTCGCGCCCACGCTCCTGGGCGAGGGCCGGCCGATGGCGCAGTTCGGACCGCTGGCGGAGCTGGCGCAGGGGCTCGCACTCGAGTTTCATGCGGTCGACCGGATCGGGCGCGATGTGCGCCTGATCGCAAGACCACCAGGGCGGGCGGACTTTTAGCTTTAGCCACGCCTGGACCGCGGCACGCCGACAAACGTTGCGCCAACGATGGCATCCTGGCGCTGAGACAATGCGCTCCATGTTCACCGGCATCGTTTCAGGTATTGGGCAAGTCACCGATGCGAGCCCGCTCGGAGGCGACTCGCATCATGGCCTCTGCCTCACCGTCGCCACGCCGCGCGGCTACCTCACCGACGTGCAGCCCGGCGACAGCATCGCCCTCAACGGCGCCTGCATGACCGTCACTCGCTTCGACGCCGCAAAAGACTGCTTCGTCGTCGACGTCTCGGCCGAGAGCCTGGCGTGCACCGCGGGCCTGGCTGCACCCGGCCCGCTCAACTTGGAAAAAGCATTGCGTGCCAACGACCGCCTGGGCGGCCACCTGGTGGCGGGCCATGTCGACGGCATCGGGCGGGTGAGCCGCTTCGACGCCGTCGGTGAATCGCGCGAGCTGTGCATCGTGGCACCGCGCTCGGTCGGCCGCTACTTGGCCTTCAAAGGCTCGGTTGCGGTCAACGGCGTGAGCCTCACCGTCAACCGCGTCGCCGACAGCGCCGACGGCCTGTCCACCGAGCTCAGCATCAACCTGATTCCGCACACCCTGCACAGCACCACGCTCGCAACGCTCGTCGTGGGCGCAGAGGTCAACCTCGAGGTCGACCTCATCGCGCGCTACGTCGAGCGCATGCTGGCGCCACCCGCTGCCGCCTGACGCCGCCTGGCGGCGCCTGGCGCCCAGGCACGGGCCGGCGTCGCCTTCGCCCCCACGTCCTCGCCCACGGCGACGCTCACGCCCACGCCCACGCAGCGATGCCGCGGCGCCCCTGTTGCGGCGACGCTGGGGTTGAATGCCCCACCTACAATTGCCGCATGCCGCTGTCCCCCATTCCCACCCTGATCGCTGAGCTGGCCGCGGGCCGCATGGTGATCCTCGTGGACGAGGAAGACCGTGAAAACGAAGGCGACCTCGTTCTCGCGGCCGACCATGTGAGTGCGCAGGCCATCAACTTCATGGCCAAGCATGGCCGTGGGCTCATCTGCCTCACGCTCACGCGCGAACGCTGCGAACGCTTGCGCCTGGAGCCCATGACGGCGCGCAACGGCACGCAGCACGGCACCGCCTTCACCGTCTCCATCGAGGCCGCGCGCGGCGTCACCACCGGCATCTCCGCCGCCGACCGCGCGCGCACCGTGCAGGCCGCCGTGGCGCGCGACGCCACGGCCAGCGACTTGGTGCAGCCGGGCCATGTGTTTCCGCTGAAGGCGCAGGACGGCGGCGTGCTCATGCGCGCCGGCCACACCGAAGCCGGCTGCGACCTGGCGCTCATGGCCGGTCTCACGCCTGCGGCCGTCATCTGCGAAATCATGAAGGACGACGGCACCATGGCGCGGCTGGCGGACCTCGAAGTGTTCGCCCGCGAACACGGCTTGGTGATCGGCAGCATCGCTGCGCTCATCGAATACCGCAGCCGCAACGAGTCTCTGATCGCGCGCGTGTCGCAACGCACGCTGGTCACGCCGCAGGGCCCGTTCGACTGCCACGTCTTTCGCGACCACTGCGGCGGCGTTCACCTGGCGCTCACCATCGGGCAGTGGAGCGCCGAGGACGAAGTGCTGGTGCGCGTGCACGAGCCGCTGTCGGTGCTCGACCTGCTCGACGCCGGGCGCAACGCGCATTCCTGGCCCTTGCCCAAGGCGCTGGTGGCGCTGCGCACGGCCGAGCGCGGCGCGATGGTGCTGCTTAACTGCGGCGAGACCGCCGAGCGCCTGCTCGGCCAGCTCACGCGCGACCCGGGCTCGCCGCCCACCGCGCCGGCGCCGCGTGGCCAGATGGACCTGCGCACCTACGGCATCGGCGCGCAAATCCTGCGTGAGCTGGGAGTGCACCACATGAAGCTGCTGGGCAGCCCGCGCCGCATGCCCAGCATGGCCGGCTACGGGCTCGAGGTCACGGGTTTCGTTGCCGCGGAGTGAAACGATGAGACGCTTTTTTGGCCGTCCCGCCCCCGCCCCGGTCGCCGTCAAGGGCGAGAGCCCGGCCCACGACAGCGGCGGTCCCACCACGGTCTTTGCCAACACGGTGGCCGAACTCGAGGGCCGCAATCTGCGCGTGGGCATCGTGCAGGCGCGCTTTAACGCGCCCATCACCGACCGCCTCGCCCAGGCCTGCCTGACGCAACTCGAGGAGCTGGGCGTCTCGGTCAAGCACATCGACCACGTGTCGGTGCCCGGCGCGCTCGAGATCCCGGTCGCGCTGCAGGCCATGGCACGCCGGCGCAACTTCGACGCCCTGGTGGCCATCGGCTGCGTGATCCGCGGCGAAACCTACCACTTCGAGCTGGTGTGCAACGAGAGCGCCGCCGGCCTCACACGCGTCGCGCTCGACAACGAAACGCCGATCGTCAACGCCATCCTCACGGTGGAAAACGAGGCGCAGGCCGCCGACCGTGCCGAGGAAAAAGGCCGCGACGCCGCCCGCGTGGCCGTCGAGATGGCCAACCTCATGGAAGAACTCGCTTGAACGAAGCCGAGCCCGAGCTGCCCGCTGCCGGGGCCAACGCCGCCCAGGCCAAGGCGCCTGCCAAGCCCTCCGGCAAGCGCCCCGGGCAGAAGTCCTCGCGCCGCCGCTCGCGCGAGTTCGCGCTGCAGGGCCTCTACCAGTGGCTGCTTTCGGGCGCCGAGGCGAGTGCGATCGACGCCCACATCCGCGAACTCGACGACTTCAAGCGAGCCGACACGAAGCACTTCAACGCGCTGCTGCAGGGCTGCATTGCCGGTTGCGCCGAGCTCGACGCGGTGCTCGTGCAGCACGTCGACCGCAAGCTGGCCGAGCTGTCGCCGGTGGAGCACGGCGTCTTGCTGATCGGCGCCTACGAGCTAAAGCACTGCATCGACATCCCCTACCGCGTGGCCATCAACGAAGCCGTCGAATTGGCCAAGAGCTTTGGCGGCACCGATGGCCACAAGTACGTCAACGGGGTGCTCGACAAGGCAGCCGCCGAGTTGCGGCCGCTGGAGGTCCAGGCGTGGCGAGCGGGCGCCTCGCGCGACTGAGACCGATACCGTGCGGCCAATTCGCGCCTGCGCCCTACGTAGACGCACGCTGTGTGACAGGTTGCCTTGGGTTCGGGTCTTGCTTGCTCTAAGCTGGCCGCCGTGAAAGCCGTTCCCAAGACCTTGACAGCCGTTCGCGGCAGCCTGCAGCAGGCGGTCGACGCCAGCGAGTACCAAGAAACCGTCCAGATGACCACGGGCCAGGGCGACCTGGTCGACATGCCGGCCGACAAGGAAGCCAGCGCGCCGCTGCCGAGCATTGGCCAGATCGGCCGCTACACCCTGCGCTACCTCATCGGCGAAGGCGGCCTGGGCACCGTCTACGCCGCCGACGACCCGCTGCTGTCGCGCCGGGTCGCCATCAAGACCCTGAGCCTCATGCCCAACGGCGCCCGCACGCCGCTGGAAACCGACGCTCGCGAGCCTTTTAACGCCATGTTCCTGCACGAGGCGCGGGCTGCGGCGCATTTGAGCCACCCGCACATCGTGACGGTGTTCGACGCCGGCCTCAGCCCGCAGGGCGCCTACATCACGATGGAGCTGCTCAAGGGCAAAGACCTGCGCCAGCTCATCTCCGAAGGCTGGCGGCCCACTCCGGGGCAGGCCGCGCTCATTGTGCGGCGCGTCGCCGATGCGCTGGCCTACGCGCACAGCAAGGGCGTGGTGCACCGCGACGTCAAGCCCGCCAACATCTTCATGGTCGGGCGCACGCAGCCCAAGGTGCTCGACTTCGGCATTGCCAGCGTCGCGCACGCCCACGACACCGGGGGTGCCGCTGGCGGCTCGCCGCATTACATGTCGCCCGAGCAGGTGCGCGGCGAAGCGACCGATCGCCGCAGCGACGTGTTCGCCCTTGGCGCGGTGTTCTACGAGTTGCTCACCGGCGTGCGCGCCTTCGACGGCCGCTCGCTCGAGGCCATCACCCAGGGCGTGCTCGAGCACAAGCCCGCCGCAGCCGAAGAAGTTTCTGCGCAGGTGCCGCGCGCCTTGTCCGACATTGCGGCGCAGGCCATGGCCAAACGCCCGGAAGACCGGCCGCGCTCCGCACGCGCTTTGTCGCGCGACCTTCAGCAGTGGCTGGCGGAGCACCCCGAGGCCCTGCAGTCGGGCGAAGACGAAGCCCCGCTGGGCGCTGCCGCGCCGAGCCGGCGCTGGTTGCGCCCGGCACTCGCCGGCGTGGCCCTGGGCGGCGCTGTGCTCATCGGCGTGGGCACCTTCTACGTTTTGCGCAGCCAGGCCACGCCGCCCTTCGGGGCGGCTTCCCAGGCCGCCTCCCAAGCCGCACTTGGCACCGCCTCGGCGCCGCTCGACAGCGCTGCGCCGCGCCGCACCGCAGCCGCACGCCAGCCCGGCGTCGCGCCGGCAGCCAACACGGGCAGCGGCGCTGCGCCAGTGAATTCGGGCGTCGCCACCGCGGCGATCGACAGCGCCGCAGAGCCGCAAGCGCGCGGGGCCGCCGCCGACCCGGCCTCGCAGGCCACCGCCCCGCCGACGCTTGCGCCAGCCGCCGCGGCGATCGGCACGCTCCAGCTTGCCGTGAGCCCGTGGGCAGAGGTCGAGGTCGACGGCAAGCCGCTCGGTATCACGCCGCCCTTGCAACAATTACAGCTTGCATCGGGCTCGCACACGGTCACCCTGCGCAACAGCGGCTATCCTGCACGCAGCTTCACCGTCGTGGTCGAGCCCAAGGGCAAGGTCACGCTCAAGCATCGCTTTGGGCCATAAGCGGCCGGGCACGCGCCGAGCGCGAGGCCCACGTAGCGCCACCCGCACGCCATCGCCCCCTGACTCATAAATGAAGTTCATCGTCTCCTGCGGCCTCGGCGCCTGCCTGGCAACACTGTTCCTGGCATCGGGCTGCGCGCTCGCGCCTGCGGCCACTGCGCCCAACGACAGCAAAACAGCCGCCCCCGCCGCGCCGCCGGCGCCGCCGCAGGCACCCGCGCCACCGGCGCCCGAGATGGCGACCCCGCCGGCCCCGCCGCCAAGCGTGGTCGAGTTGTCGGCGCGCCGCGGTGAACAAGCCCTGCTCAGCGGCCTGCGCGCTTACGATGACGGGCAATACACGCTCGCCGAGCAAAAACTCGGGGCCGCGCTGGCCGCAGGCCTGGCCTCGCCCAAAGACCGCGCCGCCGCTCACAAGACCCTGGCCTTCGTGTACTGCACCAGCCAGCGCGAAAAGCCGTGTGTGGCGGCGTTTCGTGCCGCTCGCAGCGCCGACCCCCAGTTCGCCCTGAGCAAGGCCGAAGCCGGCCATCCGCTCTGGGGTCCGGTGTACCGCCGGGTGGCAGCCAAACGCTGAAGCCGCGAGCCCTGAGCGCCTTGCCCGAGTTCCGCTTCACGCTGCGCGTGTATTGGGAAGACACCGACGCCGGTGGCGTGGTGTTCTACGCCAACTACCTCAAGTTCTTCGAGCGCGCGCGCACCGAATGGCTGCGCGCGCTGGGCGTCGAGCAGGAAGCCTTGCGCCGCGACGCCGGGGTGATCTTCATCGTCAGCGAAACCACGGTACGCTTCCTGCTCCCCGCACGCCTGGACGACCTGCTCGAGGTGGGCGTAGAGACCGTGCGTCGCGGCCAGGCGAGCCTGGTGGTCGCACAACAATGCCGGCGCGGCGACGCGCTGCTGGCCGAGGGCCAGATCCGCATCGGCTGCGTCGATGCGGGGAGCTTTC
>JANONH010000231.1:0-3710 GCA_031420735.1 Methylibium sp. | reverse complement strand
GCGGGCGTTCGGGTTGAAGCTGAGGATCTTCTCGTGGCCCTCGGAGAGCATGCCGCCAGTGCCAGCCGTGCAGTCGCTCATCGTGCGGATGGCACCGGGCACTCTAAGCGCCTCGTCGTCGCCATCGAACACGATGTTGGTCATCAGGTGGATGACATCGCGTGGCGTGTACTGCTCATCGGAGGGAGACCCTTCGTTGAAGCGGCGGAGCAGTTCCTCGAACGCCTGGCCCATGTCGTGACCGGACACCGACAGCGCGTCCATCGGCGTGTGGGCGAAATTGCGGACGACGAGGTACAGCCGCTTCTTTTCTTCAAGCTTGTCGACCGTGGCCATGAAGCCGAACTTCTCGAAGATCCGGCGGACGTTGGGCGAGAAGCCGTTGACCATGGCTTCGATGTTGTCGCGCAAGTTGTCGGGCGCGTCGATCAGCTTCGCGACCGTGAAGGGCGACGTGTTCCAGAAGGGGAAGCCGGTGATGTGGCCAAGGAAAAGGGCTGGCTGGAACCCCTTGGCCGAGATCTCTGCGTGCTTTGCCAACACGGCGTCCTTGGTCGGCAACAACAAGCAATCGAGACGGCGAAGCACCATCAACGGCAGCACCACTCTTCGGTACTCGGCGGGCTTGAAGGCACCTGTCAACAACTCAGCACTTTTCCAGATCAGATCTGCCAGGTTGGGCTTGGGAACGCCCAGCGCCTCGCGAAGGCGAGGCAACGCAGCTTTTGCGAAGGCCGCAAAGTCCTGCTTGCCCGCGCTTGGCCAGTTCGAGGTCGCTGCGGGCCGATCAGCAATTTCGATGACCAGACGATGGGCCTCTGCGTGACCGCCGGCAGCGGCCAGGCCTGAAGCAATCTCTCGGAGCCGGAGCAGGGAAGTCGCTTTCTGCGCTGTGGCGCCTGGACTGGCGACCACACCCACCAACGAAACGATCTCGTCGAAACACTCCTGAGCACTGAACTTCTTCGCCATGTTGGTCTTCATCCCTTGAGCAACTTTTTCTTGGAGGGCTTGGTCTTGCCCGTGGTACTCGGGGCCACAACTCGCTCGGACACCGTTGCGGTCTTCTTCATTGCCGCAGAGCGGTCCGGTCGCGGCGCCCTCACCCGGCCGGGAACGTAGTTGCTGGAATCGACGCTGAACTGGGTGAAGCCCATGCGCTGGAGGAGCACCGCGACAGTGCCGAGCGAGGCGAAGACCCGTGGACCACCGCGGGTGTTGCCCAGCAAGGCAATGCGGCCCGGTTCAGTGCCAAGGTTGGCTTCAATCACGAAGCCGCCTGCGTCGCCACGGGCGATGAAGCCGGTCACCACACGGGCGATGATGAGTTCCCGCAGCGAGCCTTCAGGCAGCGTTGCTGTCACGCCGGCGGTCACGCGGTCAGGATCCGCAGCACGCAGATCCTTACGAACCGGCGCTGGCTGACCAGATTGCTCTACGTCGATGCTCATTGATTGATACGGTGCGACATGTTTATGCGTCGCACTTTACATTGATTGATGCCGTTGGTGGGCCCCTCCGCATTTGTTTTGAACGAGAGCTTTGCCGTTTCGGGCACGTTGCGCGTTCCGGACAAGGCTCGCCGGAAGATGACGAACCAACCCCGCCACCCATTCGGCACGTGAATCAGCAACACGCCGCTCCGAAGAAATGTTGCGGCATGAACTTCGGTGGGTGAGGGAGTAGAGGACCGTTCTAGGTGAACGACAGTTCAATGAGAGTGAGCTGTCCCAAAGATTCGCAGGTCGAGATTCTCGGCTCGACCGGATCGCGACAGCAATGGACTTGATTGCGCCGGAGTCTTCCCTATGGCGGGGCACTGATGGATCGGTCGGCAATTAACGAACTGATCTTGAAAGCCGAGGCCAACCGCCTCACGTGAAGGGCGCTTGATTCAGATGAGCTGTCGCCTGCACGAGAACAAGGCAGCGTGACTTCGCTCGGGTCACTGCGTTGTAAAGCAGCCGACGCTTCTGCTCATCGCTGCCGGTGATGGCCGCGGGCCAGAGCACGATCACATTGTCGAACTCGCGGTTCTTGGCGCCATGTACGGTCATCCCTCGCCAGCCGTGGCCTTCACGTTTGCGGGTCCGGCGGTGCTGGGCAAACACCTGCTCAATGGCTTTAATGATCTCCACTTTGGAAAACGTGCTTTTCGCGCGCGCACGCCGTTGAACGTCCATCCAATCGACCACGTCCCGAGCTGCTCGGGGGTCGTCCGCTCCGTTGAGCAACTCGGTCACCGCAGAAATGCTGTTCATCTCTTCTAACGCGAGGCCAGTGGCGAATGCCTGCGCCGCTTTGGCTTCGGATTCCTCCCAAGAGATCGCGTAGGGTCCTGCACCCTTCGATGTCCTGTTGTTGGCACTCCAAGTCAAAGCAGCCCTCGCAAATTGGCCAAGAGCAGGGGTGATGATCGCAACACTTCGTCCGCCGCCGTACCAGCAAAGGTTGCTGCTTATCCATGAGCCGGCGAGCGGCGCTTTCGGTGTCACCTGTACCTTGAAGAGCGTTCTGGATGTTGGCGGCATGCCACCTCGAATCGAGGCGGCAGCGTCCAGCAGCTCCGCGACGCTGGTACGTTGGGGCTGCGTGAGGTCTTCGCACGGACATACCTGACCTAGCCAAGTGCACGCGGGGTTGGGGCGCAGCTGTTCATCAAGACACTGAAACTCATCTGCCGCGGCGAACACCTGCAGGCGCATGGCTAAGCCTTGGATCAGCCGCAAGCGGTTGATTGTTAAGTCCTGTGCCTCATCCAAAAGCAGAATGGGGAACGAAGCGGCAACCCAGCCTTGTACCTCCGGGATCTGCAACAGATCCCCGGCAGCATCACACACGCGGTCGTACTGACTCGGGTCAATGTTTGCGTAGCCGAACTTGGAAGCCAGAGCACGCCAGCGCCTGACCAACCGCCACGCAAAGCTATCGAGAGTAGTGCAATCTGATCGCCGCCTAAGAATTGGGAGCTGTCCCAGTCGCTCTTCCAGTCTGCGACGGGAGCCATGCATGAATGTCAGTGCCAGGACCTTCTGCCCCTCCGCCAATGGCGCGACCGCCAGACGCGCGCTCAATGACTGCATTAACTGGTACGTCTTGCCGCAGCCGGCGCCGCCTGTGAACGCCTGGACCGTCACGGCTGGAACACCCACACCCCATTGCTATCTCGAGCGAAACGAGCTGTGGCGTCCGAACCCGCGCAAGCGCACGCCAACCCGCCCAGGAGGTCGGCAGCGCGCGCGCGACAGGCGGGCGTCATAGCAATCGCTTCCGCGATGAGCTCATACGCGATGACGTCCATCTTCTTGGACTTGAGGTACGTGACGACGTCTTCCGCCGAATGGGGTGCAACCAGTGATAACTCCGCAAGCTTGGCCACAGCGGCCTCTTCGTCCGCCAACAGGATCCAGCCAATCGTGTCTTCGACCATAGCCCCGTCGTTCCAGCGGATGATTGAAGCGGGAGGGAGTGCATCGCTCCGCAATTGGCCGACGTAGAGCAACCCTTCGGCATCCCCGTCCACGAGGCACGATACGCGCTGATGCAGCCTCGACAACAGCCGGTGGGTCTCGATCACCTTGGCGTCTTCAGTGGGCACCACGCCCACCTCGATGCCGAATGGTCTGCTCATGGTGTCGACCCAACCAGTGGTCATCATGAGAGGCCTGAGAATGCACCGCATAAGCTGAAAATCTGCTCTGCCCTCAGGT
>JANONH010000230.1:0-3699 GCA_031420735.1 Methylibium sp. | reverse complement strand
TTCATTCGCTGGCCGTGACTGAGAAGCGCGGCGGCTTCAAGATGTGGACCGCCCTGCTGGCCATCCTGGCGTTTTCGCTCTCGCTGCTCGGCACCTTCATCGTTCGCTCGGGCGTGCTGAGTTCGGTGCATGCCTTCGCCTCCGACCCGGCACGCGGCATCTTCATCCTCGGCTTCCTGGCGTTGGTGATCGGCGGCTCCTTGCTGCTGTTTGCTTGGCGCGCACCCCAGGTCGGCCTGGGCGGGAGTTTCGAGCCGGTGTCGCGCGAGTCGGCGCTGCTGGTCAACAACGTGCTGCTGGTGGTGGCCGCCGCCGCCGTGCTGCTGGGCACGCTCTACCCGCTGCTGCTCGACGCGCTGGGCCTGGGCAAAATCTCGGTCGGCCCGCCCTACTTCGACGCCGTGTTCGTGCCGCTCATGGCGCCGGCTTTGTTTCTCATGGGTGTGGGGCCAATGGCGCGCTGGCGCCAGGCCGGCCTCATCGATCTGGCGCGGCGCTTGCGCTGGGCGCTCGCCGTCAGCGCGGTGAGCGCCGTGATCGCGCCCTTCGTGCTTGGCAAATGGTCGCCGATGATCGGCCTGGGCCTCCTGCTGGCGGTGTGGGTGGCGAGTAGCACGGTGCTCAATCTGGTGGCGCGCCTGCGTGAGCATCCGACCGCCAGTTGGCGCGCGCGCGCTGCCGCCCAGCCGACCAGCTACTACGGCATGCTGCTCGCACACTTTGGCGTGGCGGTGTTCGTGCTCGGCGTCACCGTGGTCAGCGGCTTTCAAGTCGAACGCGACCTGCGCATGGAGCCGGGCGACAGCACCACCCTGGGCGGCTACACGCTGCGCTTCGACGGCGTGACCGAAGTGCCCGGCCCCAACTACCGCGCCGCACGCGGCACCCTCAGCATCACGCGCGACGGCCAGGCGCTCGACTCGCTGCACCCCGAACGGCGCCTCTACACCGTCACCCGCTCGCCGATGACCGAAACCGCCATCGACCGCGGCTTCACGCGCGACCTCTACGTCTCGCTCGGCGAGCCGCTGGGCGACACCGCCTGGAGCGTGCGCGTCTACTACAAGCCCTTCGTCGGCTGGATCTGGGGCGGCTGCCTGCTCATGGCCCTGGGCGGCATGCTGGCCGTGCTCGACCGTCGCTACCGCAGGCGGCGCTCGGCGGCCGACGAACCCCTGGCAACGGGGCACACCGCCGCGCTGGTTGCCGGCCGCAGCCCGGCGCGTCCCGCTACGGCCACTACCCCCGCCGCCACCACCGCCACTGCCAAAGCGGCGGCCCGCCCATGAAGCGCTTCTTGCTGCCGCTGGTGCTGTTTCTCGTGCTGGTCGGCTTTCTTGCGGTGGGGCTCAAGCTCGACCCGCGCGAGGTGCCCTCGCCTTTGGTCGGCAAAGCGGCACCGGCCTTCAGCCTGCCCACGCTGAGTGATCCCGAGCGCATGCTCGCGCCGCACGAGCTGCGCGGCCAGGTGTGGCTGCTCAATGTCTGGGCCTCCTGGTGTGTCGCCTGCCGCCAGGAGCACCCCCTCCTCGTGGACCTGGCCAAGCAAGGCAGCGTCGCGATCTACGGCCTCAACTACAAAGACAAGCGCACCGACGCACTTGCCTGGCTGGCCCGCTTCGGCGATCCCTACAAACTGTCGCTGGCCGACACCGCCGGCCTCGTCGGCATCGACTACGGCGTCTACGGCGTGCCCGAAACCTTTGTCATCGACCAAGCCGGCGTCATCCGCCACAAACACATCGGCCCGGTCACCGAAGCGGTCTTGCGCGAGACCATCCTGCCGCTGGTCGAGAAGCTCAAGAAAGGGTGAGTTCGTGAACGGCAACTCGACACATCCGCGCGTAGCCCATGCACACAGAGCAGCGCGCTCCGCTTTCGGTTGGGCGCCGGCTCGCTGGTCGAGCAGTGCCACCGAGCACCTGGGTTTCGGCCGACCACCGGCACCGGGTCGCTGGCTGCCATTGATGCGCCTCTTTCGCCACTTCACCGGCGCGCTGTTCGCGGCCAGCCTGCTCGCGCTGGCGGCAGGCACCGCCGCCGCGCGTGAGGCGCCCTCGCGCACCAACGACCCGGTGCTCGAGGCCCGCGTGATGCGCATCGCCGAAGAGCTGCGCTGCCTCGTTTGCCAGAACGAAACCCTGGCTGCGTCGCAAGCCGACCTGGCGGTCGACCTGCGCCGGCAGATCGAGGCGCAGCTCGTGCAAGGCCGAAGCGAAGCGCAAATCCTCGACTTCATGGTGCAGCGCTACGGCGACTTCGTGCTCTACCGCCCGCCGCTCAAGGCCAGCACCGCGCTACTCTGGGTTGGCCCCTTCGTGCTGCTTGCCGTCGCCTTTGGTGCGCTGGCCTGGCAAATTCGCAGGCGCCGCGGCGCAATCGCCGAGCGCGCGCTCAGCCCCGAGCAGACCGAGCGCGCGCGCCAACTTCTCGACGAGCCCGCGCCACCGGCCTTGTGAGCGCTCTGCGGCGCCGCACGCGCCCTCTCTTTCACTGCTCGAAGAAACGATTCCCATGACCGTGTTCTGGATTGCGGCGGCCCTGATGCTGCTGCTGGCCTTGAGTTTCCTGCTGCCGCCCCTCATGCGGCGCCGAGCCGGCGCGGCCCTGAGCCCGCCCGCATCGACCCGCAATGTGGCCCTGCTGCGCGAACAACTGCGCCAGCTCGACGCCGAGCTTGCGAGCGGCACGCTCGACGCCGAGCAACACCGCGCGTCGCGTGCCGAGATCGAGCAGCGCGCGCTCGACGAGCAAGAAGACCTGCGCGACGCCCCACCCCTGAAGGCCGGCCGCGCTTCGCGCACTGCACTGCTGTTGGGGCTCGCCATGCCGCTGCTGGCGGTGGGCCTCTACACGGCGATCGGCAACCGCGCTGCGCTCGCACCGCCCGGCGTGCTGAGTGCCGCGTCCGCCCCCGAGATCACGGTCGCGCAGGTGGAGGCCATGGCCGAACAACTGGTCGCCAAAATGCCCCTGCGCGCCGGCCAGCCCGACGAACTCGAAGGCTGGGTGCTGCTCGCGCGCACCTATGCCGCACTCGGAAAGTTCAATGAAGCGAGCGGCGCCTATGCGCGCGCCAGCGCACTCTCGCCGCAGGACGCGCAACTGCTTGCCGACCACGCCGACGCGCTGGGCATGCTGCCCGGCCAGGGCCCTGCGCAATCGGCTGCACTCGTCGCGCGTGCACTAAAGATCGAGCCAAAGAACATGAAGGCACTCGCGTTGGCCGGCACCGCGGCCTTCGACCGCGGCGACTTCGCATCGGCCGTGAACTACTGGAGCCGCGCGAGAGCAGAAGCCCCGGGCGAGGGCGAGTTCCAGCAAGGGCTGGACCGCGGCATCGCCGAGGCGCGCGCGGAGGCGGGCGCCACCGGCACAGGGGGCTCAGCTGCGCCGTCGCTACCCGCCGTGGCTGCAGACGCGCAAGCTGCTGCGCCTTCGCCCGCTGCGCCAAGCGCTGGCGCAGCCGTGGTCAAGGGCGTGGTGCGCCTGGCCCCGGCACTGGCCTCGCGCACAGCACCCGGCGACACCTTATTCACGGGCGCCCGCGCGGCCGACGGGCCGCGCATGCCGCTGGCCATCGTGCGGCGCACGGCGGCCGACTTGCCCATTGCCTTCACGCTCGACGACAGCTCTTCGATGGCGCCCGAGCTCAAGCTCTCGAAGTTCGAGCGCGTGGTCGTGAGCGCACGCGTCTCG
>JANONH010000229.1:0-3395 GCA_031420735.1 Methylibium sp. | reverse complement strand
GATGCTGCGCCGCGTGCAGATTCGCTGGACCCGCACCTGGGCAGAAAAGGGCGGGCGGGCCCGCGCCGCCGAGCCGAGCCCCCAACAGGACGGTGCGCGTGCGCGCCGGGTGGCGGCATGAAAGAAGCCGTGCCCGCTGCCGCTGCGACGCCCAAGCAAGGGCCACTGGCTGCTGCTGCGGCTTGGGCGCAGCAGCGCGCCGGGCAGGTCGCGTGCGTGGCTTGGGCGCACGCGGCGGCGGCTGCGCCTCGGCCCAATTCAGCGCGGCAGGAACAGCAGCCAGACCACCAGCAGCAGGTTGACGAACGCCGACAAGCCGAAGGCGATCATCCACAGCGCCTGCGGGTCGCGTGCAAGGAGCGGCGTTGCGCCCGGCGCCGTCACCGGCCGCGCGGCTCCGCGCTCGAGGGCGAGCAGCATTTCTTCGGCCGTCTCGAAGCGCCGGCTCGCCTCGAGTGCCACGGCCTTTTGCACCAGATGGTCGAGCCAGATCGGCACGTCGGGCCGCACGCGCGAAAGCGCTTGCGGGTCGCGCCGGTAGCGCGCGCTCTGGTAGGGCTCGATCTCGCCGTAGGGCAGGCGCCCGGCGAGGCTCTGGTAGAGCGTGACGCCCAGGGCGAACAGGTCGCTGGCCGCGTCGGGCGGCGCGCCCTCCCACTGCTCGGGGTTCATGAAGCTCGGCGTGCCGGCATGCAACTCGCGCGCGGCGGCTCGCTCGCGGCCCGACACCGCCACGCCGAGATCGAAGATGCGCCACTGGCCGTCGTCCGCGCAGTGCAGGTTGGACGGCTTGATGTCGCGGTGCACCACGCCTTGGCGGTGCAGGCGGCCGAGCGCGCGTGCGATCTCGCAAGCCGCGTCGACCACGGCTTGCACCGCAAGACGCCGTCCGTCGCGGCGACAGGCGAGCAGCATCTGCTCGAGCGTGTGTCCGGCATGCCAGTCGAACACGATGTAGAGCGCGCTGGCGTTCGGCGCAGCCTGCACGCGCACGAAGCCGCGGGCGTCGCGCTGCGTGACCCGCGCGCCGAGCCAAGCCTCGTGGGCGAGCATGGCGCGCTCCTCGGCGTCGCCCGCACGCGACTCGTGCAGGGCCTTGAGCGCGACGAGTTTTTGCGTCGCCACCTCGCGCGCCTGGTAGAGCCGGTGCACGCCGTTGTCGGCCACCATCGCCGTGATCGCGTAGTCGTCGATCTTGTCGCCGGGGCGCTTTGCGCCGAGCGCAGGCAACACGGCCAGGCGCGCGATTTCGTCTTCGAGTCGGCTCGCGTCCAGGCCGAGCACGCGCACGATCAGGGCGGTCGCGTTGTCGCGTGCGCCCGCGGCGAGGGCGGCCTCGACCAGCGCTTCGCTGGCTTGCTGGGCGCTGCCGGTGGCCGCCAGCGCCGCCAGCCTGGGGGCCTTGAGCACGCCGTGCACGCCGTCGCTGGTGAGCAGGAAGCAGTCGCCGATCCGTGCCTCGCCTTGCAGGTAATCGATGCGCAGCACATCGTCCAGGCCCACGGCGCGGGTGAGCCGGCTGCGTTGGTCGGGGTGGCTGAGCGCGTGATCCTGGGTGAGCAACTGCAACTCGCCGCCTGCGAGGCGCCACAGACGTGTGTCGCCCACGTGCGCCATGGCAAAACCCTGGCCCTGCAGCACCAGCGCGGTCAGCGTCGTGAGCGCCGCCTCGGCAGGCGGCGCACCCTCGCCCGCCAAGCCCTCGCGCTGGCGGTTCTGCGCCAACAGCCAGCCGTTTTGCGCGCCGATCAGGCGGTCGAGCGCGACGGTGGTCTCCCAGGTGGCGGGCGTGGCGAAGAAGTCGCCGAGCAGGCCCATCACGGTGGTTTGCGCCGCCTCCAGCCCGCGGCCACCGCCCGAGACGCCGTCGGCGATCGCGGCGATCAAGCCGCCCGCGGGGTCGCCGGGGCCGGCTCGCACGGCGCCGGCGAAGTCTTCGTTGGTGGCACGCGGGCCGCGCCGGCTGGCGTGCCCGATGTCGACGTCAAAGCTCATCGCCCGATTGTTGCCCGGGTGTCCGCACCCACCCTCTACCCACGCAACCGTTTGAAGCAGCCCTCATGAAAAAATCAAAATTGGTCATGGTGGGCAACGGCATGGCCGGCGTGCGCACCCTCGAAGAACTGCTCAAGATCGCGCCCGATCTCTATGACATCACGGTGTTCGGCGCCGAGCCGCACCCCAACTACAACCGCATCCTGCTGAGCCCGGTGCTGGCGGGCGAGCAAACGGTGAGCGAGATCATCCTCAACCCGCTGGCCTGGTACGAAGAACACGGCATCACCCTGCACACCGGCAAGACGGTGAGCGCGATCGACCGCACGCGGCGCGTCGTGCGCGCTGAGCAGGCCGACGGCAGCGCCATCGAAGCCCACTACGACCGCCTGCTGATCGCCACCGGCTCCAAGCCCTTTATCCTGCCGGTGCCCGGCAACGACCTGGCCAGCGTGATCGCCTACCGCGACATCGCCGACACCGAAGCCATGATCGACGCGGCGACGAAGTACCGCCACGCCGTCGTCATCGGCGGCGGCCTGCTCGGCCTGGAAGCCGCCAATGGCCTGATGCTGCGCGGCATGACGGTCACGGTGGTGCACATCATGCCGTGGCTGATGGAGCGCCAGCTCGACGCAGTGGCGGGCAAACTGCTGCAAGACTCGCTCGAGGCGCGCGGCATCCGCTTCCTGATCGGCGCACAGACCGAGGCGCTCATCGGCGGCAAGGATGGCCGGGTCATGGCCGTGCGCTTCAAGGACGGCAGCGAGATTCCGGCCGACCTGGTGGTCATGGCCGCCGGCATTCGCCCCAACACCGAGCTGGCGCTGAAGATCGGCCTCAACTGCGGCCCGCAGGGGCGCGGCGGCATCGTCGTCTCCGACACCCTGCAGACCATCACCGACCCGCGCGTCTACTCGGTGGGCGAATGCGCGGCCCACCGCGGCATCGCCTACGGGCTGGTGGCGCCGCTGTTCGAGCAGGCCAAGGTGTGCGCCACGCACTTGGCGCAGTTCGGCATCGGCCGCTACAGCGGCAGCCTCACCAGCACCAAGCTCAAGGTCACCGGCATCGACCTGTTCTCGGCCGGCAACTTCATCGGCGGCGCCGACTGCGAAGAGATCGTCATGAGCGACCCTTTTGGCGGCGTCTACAAGAAGCTCGTCATCAAGGACGACAAGCTCATCGGCGCCTGCCTCTACGGCGACACGGTGGACGGCAGCTGGTACTTCAAGCTGCTGCGCGAAGGGCGCAAGGTTTCGGACATCCGCGACAAGCTCATGTTCGGCGAGTCGAACATCGGCGACACCGGCCACGAGGGCAACACGCGCGCCGTGACCATGGCCGACAGTGACGAAGTCTGCGGCTGCAACGGTGTCAACAAGGGCAGCATCTGCAAG
>JANONH010000228.1:0-2588 GCA_031420735.1 Methylibium sp. | reverse complement strand
GCGGATGCGCATGAACAGGTCGCCCTCGGGCAGGTTCTGGTCCATGGGCGCGAACAGGTCGCCGTCCTGCCAGGTCAATTTTTGCCTGGGGGACATGAGCAGGGACACCGGCGCTTGCTCCGGGTCGGGGTCGAGGTAGCGGAACTCGTAGGCGGAAGCCTTCAGCAGCTGCCCGGCATGGGGCGTCTCGCCGATGTCGACCTCGAGGGCGCGAATCTTCTCAGGGAGCATCATCGTCGTCCTGGAACCGGCGCGAGACTTCCTCCGCCGTTGGCATGCCGACCCGCACCAGCCGCAGCGCCAGGCCCAGCGCACCCAGCACAGCCATCAGCGAGGACACGGTGGCGTCCTCGCCGGCTTCAAGCCGGTAGACGACCTCCCGGACCTTGCCTGCCTTCTCGGCCAGTCCGGATTTGCTCAGGCCGAGTGCCTTTCGAGGCTCGCTCAGTGCGCGCCCCAGTTCGTCAGGTAGCCGAATACTGTCAGTCATAACGTGCAAGTACAGCATATTGTCGCATAATTGCAATTTATAACATGCATTTACAGACGACGGCGCGGCTGAGCCCCGTCGAATGCGCGCCAGCCGTGGCTGACAAGAAGCCACTTCAACCGCTCAATTGTTTGCCATAGCTTGCACAGTGCTTCGGAAAGCTGACGAAGACGTTGCAGGTGGTGGAACTGAATCAGCCGCGCTGCCCTACACCGGCCCGATGTACGTCGCCACTGCTGCGGGGAACCGCAGTCGCGACCACGTCTGCCAGGTGTGCTCCACGTCGACGAGACGCCCGTGGCGCTGCTGGCGCCCGGACGCGGCAAGACCAAGAAGGCGTTTGTCTGGGTGTACTGGCCGGCGTCGAACTCGTCTTTGACGAACTGCGGCAGGTCGGCGCCGGCAGCGACTTCAGCCTGGGCGAAGACGGTCGCGGCGTGCTGCTGCACCAGGCGGTACAGCGTGGTCTGCTCTGGGCGGTGGCGCTCGTAGTGAACGGCGGCACTCTCCGGTACCAGGGAGGGTCGACCGGTGGTTTGCACGCATTGCTCACGTCGAGCCTGGGGGGCCGACCGAGGCGCTCAATGAAAATCCCGCGAGCGCGTCGCCAGCTCGCCCAGCCACGGCGTCATATCCACCAGCCGGCGCGCGATCAGGTGCGTGCTGCCGTCCTTGGCCTGCCACTGCCCGGCCACCGCGAGCAGGCGCGAGCGCAGGAGCGCCGTGCGCTGGCGTTCGCGGATGTGGCGCCAGACGATGATGTTGACGCTGCCGGTTTCGTCTTCGAGCGGCAAGGGCGCGGCGGAACTGGCGCGCACGGTGGTCAAGCTGATCGAGACCACCCCGGCCGACTTTCGCTTCGTCTATGAAGACGGGGCCACGCTGTGGGAAAAGGTGGTTGCGGTGGCGACCAAGATCTACGGCGCCGGCGCGGTGACGGCCGACTTGAAGATTCGCGCGCAGATCGACACGCTGCAGACGGGTGGCTACGGCCACTACCCGGTCTGCATCGCCAAGACCCAATATTCGTTCTCCACCGACCCACAGTTGCGCGGCGCGCCGAGCGGGCACACGATCAACATCCGCGAAGTGCGGCTGAATGCCGGCGCCGAGTTCGTGGTCATGGTCTGCGGCGACATCATGACCATGCCCGGCCTGCCGAAAGTGCCGACGTCGCAGGCCATCGACGTCGGCGAAGACGGGCGCATCGTCGGCTTGTTCTGAGCCTTCCAAGGTTGCGCAGAAGCGATTTGCTCCCTCCCCCGCTGGGGGAGGGTTGGGGGCGAGGCGGGGGTTTCGAGCCGCATGCGGCGAGCCCGACGAGCGGCTCCGGCTTGCAAGCCGGAGCGCGCACTGCAAGTGGGGGCGGCTGCCGTGGCGCCGGGCCCCCATCCCAGCCTTCCCCCAGCGGGGGAAGGAGCCGACCTGAGTGCCTCCCGCGGGCGGCTAACGAAACGCGTATTTCGCCGTCAGCGCCAGCAAGGCGCCGCGCGGCAAGGCCGGCTCGAAGAAGCGGCGGTTGGCTTCGTTGACGATCACCGAGCCGGCGTAGCGGCGGTCGGTGGCGTTGTCGATGCGCAGCAGTTGCGTGAAGGTCCATTCGCCCACCGTCTGCGCCAAGCCGGCACGCAGGTTGACGACGGTGCTGGCCGGCGCGCTGTCGTCGTTGACATCGTTGACGAACAGGCGGCCGACATGCGCGACTTCGACGGCCGCATTGAAGCCGCCCCAGGCCCGCACTGGCGCGTAGGCCAGCTCGGCGAAGGCGCTGCGGTCGGGTGTGCCGGGCAGTCGGTTGCCGGCCGGGATGGGCACCGCCGTGGCGCCGCTGCCGCTGACGAAGGCGTCGCGGAAGCTCGCGCGCAGGGCGGTCAGGGCCAGCGTGGCGCGCCAGTCGCTGCTGAGCGCGCCGACGTATTGCAGTTCGACCCCGCGGCGCTGGGTGCGGCCGGCGTTCTTGAAGGTCGAGCGGCCACCGCTGTTGGTGTCGACGACGATTTCGTCCTGCGTTTCAATGTCGAACAGCGCCAGATCGACGCGCTGCCCGGGCGTGGGCTTCCACTTCGCGCCGACTTCGGCGTGACGCGAGCGCGAGGCG
>JANONH010000227.1:0-3112 GCA_031420735.1 Methylibium sp. | reverse complement strand
GTTCGAGGCATGCCGCAGGTGCAGCACTGGGCCGTACGGCAGCGCGACTCACGCTCCGCTCACCACGCAGATAGGCCGCGGTCAGCGAACCTTTGGCTTTGCGCAAACCCGCCGGTGCGCCAAAATAGACGATCTCGCCACCCGCCTGACCCGGACCCGGCCCCATATCCAGAATGCGATCGGCGGCCAACATCAGTTGCGGATCGTGCTCCACCACCAGCAGCGTATTGCCGGCGGCACGCAGACGCTCCAGCACCGCGATCACCTTGGCGATATCGCGCGGATGCAAGCCGATGCTGGGCTCATCGAGCACGAACAACGTATTGACCAGCGAGGTGCCGAGCGCCGTGGTGAGGTTGATGCGCTGCACCTCGCCGCCCGAGAGCGTGCGGCTCTGGCGGTCGAGCGTGAGGTAGGCGATGCCGACGTCGCACAGGTAAGACAGGCGCGCGCGGATCTCGCCGAGCAGCAGGTGCAGCGGGCCATCGGCACCCGCCGTGGGTGCTTGCCCCGGCGCACGCGGCGACGTTTGCGGCAGCGCTGGTGATGCGGCGTTGGCGTTCGCGTCCGCTGCGCCATCGTTGGCGTTGCCACGGACGCGCGGCGCACGCCCTTCATCGAAGAAGCGCCGCAGCCGCTCGATGGGCAGCAGCATGAGGTCGTGCAGGCACAGGCCCGGCAGCGCCTCGAGTTGCGCGCGCGACCAGCCCACGCCGAGCGGCATGAAGCGTTTTTCGGGCGCGAGCACGGCGTCGGCCGCGGCCTTGCTGCCGACCCGCCACAGCAGCGATTCCAGCTTGAGCCGCGCCCCGCCGCACACATGGCAGGGCGTGTAGCTGCGGTACTTGGACAAGAGCACGCGGATGTGCATCTTGTAGGCCTTGCTCTCGAGGTACTCGAAGAAGCGCTTGACGCCGTACCACTGCTTGTTCCAGTTGCCCTTCCAGTCGGGCGCGCCCTCGATCACCCAGGCGCGGTGCGCCTCGCTGAGCTGCGACCAGGCGCTGTCGCGCGGTATGCCGGCCTCGCCCGCGTACTTTAGAAGGTCGGCGTGCGCCTCCTTCCAGGCCGGCGTGGAGAGCGTCTTGATGGCGCCGCCGCGCAGGGTCTTGCGCTGGTCGGGGATCACCAGGCCGTAGTCGACGCCGATCACGCGGCCGAAGCCGCGGCAGGTCTCGCAGGCGCCGAAGGCGGAGTTGAACGAAAACATCGACGGCTGCGGCGCGCTGTAGTGCGCCTCGCTGTCGGGGCTGTGCAGGCCGGCGGAGAAGCGCCACAGTGCGTGGCCCGCATCTGCATCCACGCCCGCGGCATAGACGTTCACGCGGCCGCCACCCCGCTTGAGTGCCGCTTCCAGCGCCTCGATCACGCGCGACTTCTCCACGCCGTCCAGGCGCACGCGATCGGCCACCACGTCGAGCAACTTGCGCGGCCCGGTGGGCGTGGCGATCTCGCGCTCGGCCTGCACCCGCGTGTAGCCGCTTGCGGCGAGCCACTGCTCGACGTCGGCGGCGCTGGCGCTGGCCGGCAGTTCGACCGGAAAGGTGATCACGAGGCGCTGGCCCGCCGTGCTGCGCCGCTCGAGCTCGCCATAAATCGACTCCGGATCGTCTTCGCGCACCGCCAGGGCGGACTGGCGGTCGAACAACTGCGCCGCGCGCGCGAACAGCAGCTTGAGGTGGTCGTTGAGCTCGGTCATCGTGCCCACCGTCGAGCGCGAGGTGCGCACCGGGTTGGTCTGGTCGATGGCGATGGCCGGCGGCACGCCCTCCACATGGTCGACCGCGGGCCGGTCCATGCGGTCGAGGAACTGGCGCGCATAGGCGCTGAAGGTTTCGACGTAACGGCGCTGCCCTTCGGCGTAGAGCGTGTCGAACACCAGGCTCGACTTGCCCGAGCCGCTCGGGCCGGTGACGACCGTCAACTCACCGGTGACGATGTCGAGGTCGAGGTTCTTGAGGTTGTGCTGCCGGGCGCCGCGGATGCGGATCAGGCCGGCGCGGCGCGAGCCGTTGTGCATGGCGGTTTGGTTCACACCCTTTCAGGGCAAGGCTGGGCATTCTAGGAACATGCGGGCCCGCGCCAGGCCACGCGCGGTTTGCCTTGACACGGGCCAAGGGGCGCAGGGCATGACGAGGCGAGGAGAAACCCCTGATGCGGCTTTATCAATGTGGGCGTGGGCTGCAAACCGCCATTGCCGACACAGCGTCGGCGTCTTCAGTGGCTGTTGGCGTGCGTGTCGCGGCGGGCGCCCACGCGCTACTCAGCGCTTGCGTAGCACCGCTGCCGGCACCGCGGCGGCAGCGTCCCAGCCGCTCTCGAACCAGGCATCGCCGCGCAGGCAGGCGGCGGCCATCTCCACACCGTCGGCGCCCCAAAAAAGCCGCGGCGGGTCGCCGGCACGGCGCCCCGGCAGGCCGAGCGTGGGCACGCCAAACACGCCAGCGGCGATTGCCGCGTCGGTGCTGGCGCGCAGAGCTTGCTTCACCGGCTCGGACTGCGGTTCGCGGCGCGGCGCCAGGCTCGCGGTCAGGGCCGCCATGCGCTCGGGGTCGTCGACCGCTGCACCGCCGTGCCACACGTGGTGCAGCACGCGTTCGCACTGGTAGCGGTTGGGCAGCAAGCCCTCTTCGCCGCAAGCGAACAGCAGGCGCAGCAGCGGCAGCGGGTTGAAGGGGTGCTGCGCCGGCATGCACAGGGCGCTGCCCTGGCTGTGGGCGAGCCAGCTCACATGGCGATAGGTCCAGTCGCGCTTGGGCGCGATTTCGGCCGGGCCGAGCTGACCCCAATGCGACAGCAGCCCGGCAAACAGCACTGGCCGGTAATGAACCACGTAGGAGCAGCCTTCAAGCGCCTCGGGCAGGCGCTCCAAGGCCATGCAGGCGAAAGGCGAGATCGGGTCGAACCAGAAGTCGATCGGCGTCAAGGCTGGCTCACTGAGTGGCGCAGCGGTCGCTGGCGGCCCGCTGCCTGGCGAGCCGGCGCGGCTCGAGCTGCGCCCAGACGGCGCGTTTGGCCGCATCGTCGAGCGCGGACCAGGCGGCGATCTCGTCGAGGCTGCGTTGGCAGCCTTCGCACCAAGCGCTCGCGGCGTCGATTTGGCAGACCTGGA
>JANONH010000226.1:0-3831 GCA_031420735.1 Methylibium sp. | reverse complement strand
CGGGTGCCAGATGCCGGTGAGGATGCGCAGCAAGGTCGACTTGCCCGCCGCACTCGGGCCGATGATGGCCAGCGACTCGCCGGGTTCGAGCGCGAGCGAGACGCCACCGAGGATGACGCGGTCGCCGCCCGGCACGCGGTAAATGAGGTTCTGCGCGGTGAGGCGACCACTCGGCGCGGGCAGTGCCATGCGCGGGGCCTCGACCTCGGCCGATGCCAGCAGCGCGGCCAGACGCCGGAACGCGGAGCGGCCTTCGGCCAGCACCCGCCAACTGCCCACCACCTGCTCCACCGGCGCGAGCGCGCGGCCGAGCAAGATGGTGGTCGCCACCATGATGCCGGCCGTGGCTTCGTGCGTGACCACCAGGTAGGCGCCGAGCGCCAGCATCATCGACTGAATGGCCTGCCGCATCGTCCGCGTCAACGCCGCCATCGCCACCGACTTGCCCGCCGTGGCCGACTGCAGCGCCGTGACTTCCGCGTTCTTGTGCCGCCAACGGGCAATGAGCGCGTCACTCATGCCCAGCGCGTGCGCCACCTCGGCGTTGTGCAGCGAAGCCTCGAGCGTGCGGCTGGCGCCACCGGCCGCTTTTTGCAGCGCCTCGATGTCGCGCCGCGTGAGCAGGTCGTTGGCAACGGCCAGCAGCAGCATCACGCAGGCCGCCACGGCTGCAGCAGCGCCGAGCCAGGGGTGCGCCAGCCAGATCACCGCCACGTAGACGATCACCCACGGCGCGTCGAACAGCGCGAGCAGGCCTTGCGCCGAAAACAGGCCGCGCAAGGTGGCGACGTCGCGCAGCGCCTCGGCCGGCATGCGCTCGCCGCGCTCGGCCGTGCGGCCAAGCATGAGCCGCGCAACGGTGGGCGAAAGCGACTCGGCCACCAGGTTGCCGGCCACGCCCTGCAGCCGGCTGCGCAGATGGTCGAGCGCGAACATCAGCAAAAGAGCAATGCCCATGCCGATGAGCAAGACGAGCAGGGTTTCCTGGCTCTGGCTGGTGAGCACGCGGTCGAACACCTGCAGCATGAAGAGCGCAGGGGCCAGGAGCAGCAGGTTGACGAAGAAGGAGAGGCCCGCGACGTGGAGGAGCGGGCGGCGCAGCAAATGAATCAAGGTTCTCATCGACACTTCCAGAGTGCAAAGCATCCTAGTCGCCGGCCGACCCCAGCAGGCGGTTGAAATTCACAGATCGGCTATCGGCTCGACCGACACCCCCCCGGCCGGGCGGCCTGCAAGCCCTCTCAGTCATCGGTGCCGCCCCGCCCGGCATGAGGCGCCGGGCGGGGCGTGGATCACGAGCCGACCCTGATGTCGTTGTAGTCGAACGTGTCGCCCGGATTGCTTAGCGTCAGCGTCGCCATCAACGTGCGGTTGGCGGTGCCGAGGCCGTCCGAGTCGTAGTACAGGTTGCCGGTCGCGCTGTCGTAGATCACGTGCACGCCGGCACCGAACGTGTCGCCTGCGCCGCCGCCGTTTGACAACGCGAACTCAGTAGACGCCAGCGTACTGCCGCTCGCCGTCGTGAGTGCCGTAAACGTCGCCAGCGACATCTCGATCAGGTCGCCGCTCTCTACCGACCCCGAGGCATTGAAGTCGGTCACCGAGTCCACCGCGTTCGGCGCCGAGTCGAAGACGAAGGTGTCGTTGTCGGCACCACCGGTCATCGTGTCGGCACCGAGTCCGCCGACGATACGGTCGTCACCAGCCAAGCCGCTGATGACATCGTTGCCGCCGCCACCGCGCAACTGGTCGGTTGATGCCGAGCCGGTAAGCGTGTCGACGAAGGCCGTGCCGATGACGCCTTCGAAGTTCTTGTACGTGTCCGCGCCCCGGCCGGCCGCCGCGAAGCTCGTATTCGACGCACTCTGCAGCAGCGTAAAGGTGATGCCGGCCGTGGCGTCGGAGAAGTCGATCAGGTCGTTTCCGCCAGCGCCATCCAAAGTGTCATTGGCCCCGCCGCCACGGATGATGTCGTTCGACGCGCTGCCAGTAATCGTGTCTGCCTGGTCCGTGCCGATCACGCCTTCGATGTTCTTGTAGTTGTCGCCATTGCCAAGTCCAGCTGTCGCATTTACTAGGTTGGTAGTCGAGGCACTCTGGACGAGCGTCAGCGCTGTTGCCCCTGACAACGCTGCCGTGCCATCAGAGAAGTCGAGCAAGTCTTCGCTGCCAGCACCTCCGTCCATTGAGTCATTGTTGCCGTCGCCTCCGCGAAGAACGTCATTGCCGGCGCCGCCCGACAGCGTGTCGCCGCCGTCGCCTCCGACCAGCAAGTCGTTGCCAGCGGAGCCGATCAATGTGTCGGCCGCATTGCCGGTCCCTCCGATGAAGACGTCTCCGGCAGCACCGCCCGTCAGGGCGTCTTGCCCACCGCGGCCGTCGATGAAGGAGGCTTGGTATGTGCCGGCTACGCTGAGGTCGATCGTTTCGGCGGTGTTGCCGCTGGCCACGGCCCTGATATCGATCGTCGCCGTCGCCGTCGCGGTACCCCCGGCACCGTCCGACACCGTGTACTGGAAGCTGCCGGCGGTAGCTCCCGCCGTGTTGCCGCTGGTGAAGCTGATCGAACCGTCGGGATTCAAGACGAGGCCGGTGATACCGCTTGCGCTGCTGACGTTGGTGATCGACAACGAAAGCCCGTCGATGTCGGTGTCATTGGCTAGCAGCGAACTCGCCGCGATCGTGACCACCGTGTTGTTTGAAACGATGATGCGGTCGGCCACCGCGACCGGGTTGTCATTGACCGCGCTCACTGTGATGCTCGCAGTGTCGGTCGCGCTCGAGAACGCGGTGCTGCCGCCGTTGGTCGCGGTGCTCACCTTGCTGCCGGCCGTGCCGCTGGTCTGGTCCCAGGCACGGAAGGTGATGCCGTCGCTGACCGTACCGTTGAAGTTGGCGTTGCCCTGGAAATAAACCCGCGTGTTGGCGTCCGCCGCCAGCAGCAGCGCAGAGGCATTCGTGACAGTACCGACCGCCGTCCACGCAGCGCCGTTGTTGGTCGAGTAAAACCAGGTGCCGTTGATCGCGTTGGTGGCGGTGATAGCAATGCCCGTGACCGCAGCGGTGTCGACATCGGTCACGTTGTCGAGCCCGCCGACGGGCGGATTCAGATTGACGAGGCTGTTGACGAGCGTGCCGACGGCGCCGCTCGGCGCAGTGGCGTCCTCGGCGACAGCGCTGAGAACCGGTGATGCCGCAGCGATAAGCACCGGCGCATCGTTGGTGCCGGTGATGGTCACGCTGATGGTGCGCGGCACGCTGCCACCCTGGCCGTCCAACACATTGAAGCTGAAGGTCTCGATCTTGGTCTGGCCCACGGCCAAGAACTCCACCGCCGAGGCGGCGACGCTGTAGTTCCAACTCACCACACCACCCAGGCCGCTGCCTGTGGTGTCGGTGCTGACGCTTGCTGTCAAGGTGCCAAGCGCGCCACCCGAAGGCGTGACCGCACTGAGGCTGTGCACGTCGGTCAAGTCGACATCGGTGAAGGCGATCGTGCCGGTGTCGGTGAGATTGCCCACCGGGGTAACGGCCTCCGTCACCGTGCCGGTGACATCGACTGCCGCCACGACCGGGATGTCGTTGGTGCCGGTCACCGTGACGCTGACGGTGCGCGCCACGCTGCCACTCTGGCCGTCCAGCACGTTGAAGCTGAAGGTCTCGATCTTGGTCTGGCCCACGGCCAAGAACTCCACCGCCGAGGCGGCCACGCTGTAGTTCCAGCTCACCACGCCACCCAGGCCGCTGCCTGTGGTGTCGGTGCTGACGCTTGCTGTCAAGGTGCCAAGCGCGCCACCCGAAGGCGTGACCGCACTGAGGCTGTGCACGTCG
>JANONH010000225.1:0-2120 GCA_031420735.1 Methylibium sp. | reverse complement strand
AGCTGGGTCTGGCGCCCTCCGGCGGTGGCGCGTGCCACCAGCTTCTCGGCATCGCGCACAGTCATCTTGCGCGCGACGATTTCGTGGCCGGCCGTGATCTGCTGCGCACGGTCGAGCGAGAGCAAGGCGCGCGCATGGCCCATGTCGAGGTCGCCGGCCATCAGCATCTGTTGCACCGGGTCGGCCAGGTTCAGCAGGCGCAGCAAGTTGCTCGCCGCGCTGCGCGAGCGCCCCACCGCCTGCGCTGCCTGTTCGTGGGTCAGGCCGAACTCGTCGGTCAGGCGCTTGAGGCCCTGCGCTTCCTCGAGCGGGTTGAGGTCCTCGCGCTGCATGTTCTCTATCAGCGCCATGACCGCCGCCGACTCGTCGGGGACGTCTTTCACCAGCACCGGCACCTCGGCCAGGCCGGCCAGTCGCGCGGCACGGAAACGCCGCTCGCCGGCGATGATCTCGTAGCCGCCGCCCGCCACCGGGCGCACCAGGATCGGCTGCATCACGCCCTGGCTCTTGATGCTCTCGGCCAGCTCGTAGAGCGAGCCTTCGTCCATGCGCGTGCGCGGCTGGTACTTGCCCGGGCGCAGCACGTCGAGCGAAAGCACGCTTGGCGCTGCGGCCGCGGATTCCCCCGCCGCCGTCTCGGGCGCTTTCGGGCCGAGCAATGCTTCGAGGCCGAGGCCGAGGCCTTTGGGTTTCTTGGTCGCCATGCAAGGCATTGTCGGCGAGCCGCGCTGGCGTTGGGGCGCCGGTTTCAGGCGGCGAGCAAGGCGTCGAGCAGCAACAGGGTTCGGGCCATTCGCCCAGGCCACCATGCAGAGCGCTTACAGCACCGCCGGCAGGTCGTCGGCCAGCGCGTAGCCGCTGCCGCGGTGGGTGCGGATGGGCTCCAGCCCGGGGGCCACCGCCTTGAGTTTGGCGCGCAGGGTCTTGACGTGGGCATCGACGGTGCGGTCGTAGCTCTCGCCGGGGTCGTCCCAGACTTGCGCGAGCAGGGCGTCGCGGCTGAACACATGGCCGGGCCGGGCCACCAGGGTCTTCAGGAGGCCGTATTCGTAGCGCGAGAGTTCGAGCGGCCGGCCGTAAAAGCGGATGCGGCGGCGGCTCTCGTCGACTTCAAGCGGCGGCTGCGGCGTGGCCGACCCACCGGGTGTGCGCGGCAGTGCAGGCCCGGCAGACGGCAAGCTCGCCCTGACGGTGCGCCGCAACACGCCGCGCACCCGCGCCACCAACTCGCGCGGCGAAAACGGTTTGGCCACGTAGTCGTCGGCGCCGAGCTCGAGGCCCACCACCCGGTCGATCTCGCCGCTGCGTGCCGTTAAAAAAACCACCGGCACGTCGCTGCGCGCGCGGATGAGCTTGAACACCTCGAAGCCGCTCAGGTCGGGCAGGCCGACGTCCAGGACCACCAGCGCGACAGGCTGCAGCGACAAAGACGCCAGGGCCGCTTCGCCGGTGGCGCAGCAAACGGCGTCGAAACCATCGGTGCGCAGCGCGTAGGCCAGCGTGTCGGCAATGGCGGGTTCGTCGTCGACGATCAGGATCAGCGGCTTGGCAAGCATGGCGCTGGCGATCATAGAGGCGGTGCCTGGGCCGCGCCGCGCGCGTCGATAATCGATCGGCACCCCGCACGCATGCCAGCACGCATGCCAGCACACCAACGCCCGCACCTCCGCCCGCACCGATGACCGCACCGACGACCGCACATCCCGCCGAGCCTCGCCTGCCGCCCCTGGTCAACGACCGCTTCCTGCGCGCCTGCATGCGCCTGCCCACCGACTGCACGCCGGTCTGGCTGATGCGCCAGGCTGGGCGCTACCTGCCCGAATACCGCGCCACGCGAGAGCGCGCGGGCAGTTTCATGGGGCTGGCCACCAACCCGGCGTTCGCCACCGAGGTGAGCTTGCAGCCGCTCGAGCGCTATGCCCTCGACGCCGCCATCCTCTTCTCCGACATCCTCACCGTGCCCGACGCCATGGGCCTGGGTCTGAGCTTTGCGCAAGGCGAAGGGCCGCGCTTTGCCAAGCCGGTGCGAAACGAGACCGACGTGGCGCGCCTGGCCGTGCCCGACATGCAGAAGCTGCGCTACGTCTTCGATGCGGTGGCGTCGATCCGCCGTGCGCTCG
>JANONH010000224.1:0-25477 GCA_031420735.1 Methylibium sp. | reverse complement strand
TTCGCTGCGTCGGCCGTTTTGACCTTGCTGGTGGTGAGGTCGGCCCACGCGCATTCGCGCTTTTCGGCCGACCACGATTTTTCGGGCCCGCAGAAGTTTCATTGCCGTGCCGTGCCGCGCATCGGCGGCCTGGGCATCGTTTGCGGGCTGCTTGTGGCGACAACGGCGATGTGGTGGCTGGAGTCGGCGAGTGCGGGCGAGCTCGCGCTGTGGTTGCTGCTTTGCGGCATGCCGGCGTTCGCTGCGGGCATGGTCGAAGACCTGACCAAGTGCGTCTCGGCGCGCAGGCGCTTGGCGGCCACTGCCTTGTCGGCCCTCTTGGCGGTGTTTTTGCTCGACGCCAGCATCACGCGCACCGACCTCTGGGGCCTGGACTGGGTCGCCTCGTTCACGGTCGGGGCGGCGTTCCTGGCCGTTTTCTCGGTCGCGGGCATCGCCAATTCGGTGAACATCATCGACGGCTTTAACGGCCTGGCGTCGATGTGCGTGGTGATGATGCTGCTGGCGATCGCCTACGTGGCCGCGCAGGTGGGCGACGCCGATCTGCAAGCGGTGGCGCTGATCGCCGCTGCCGCGACTTTGGGCTTTTTTATCTGGAATTACCCGGCCGGCCTCGTCTTCCTCGGTGACGGTGGCGCCTACTTCCTCGGCTTCTTCATGGCCGAGCTCAGCATCCTGCTCATCCAGCGCAACCCGCAGGTGTCGCCGCTGTTTCCCTTGCTGATGGCCATCTACCCGGTGTTCGAGACGCTGTTTTCCATGTACCGGCGCAAGGTGGTGAGGGGCCGCTCGGTCGGCACGCCCGACGGCGTGCACTTGCACAGCCTGGTCTACCGGCGGCTCTTGCGCTGGGCCGTGGGCAGCCGCGACGCCAAGCTGCTGACGCGGCGCAATTCAATGACGGCGCCCTACCTGTGGATCCTGTGCATGACCGCCGTCGTTCCGGCGCTGCTGTTCTGGGACAACTCGCGCGTGCTCGGCGGCTTTATCGTGTTGTTTGCGACCGGCTACACGCTGCTCTACGCCTCGATCGTGCGTTTTCGGGCGCCTCGATGGCTGGTCATGCGGCGTCGAAACCCGTTTGATCGACTGTTCTGGGCGCGTCGTCGATAATCGCCGCACATGCAAACAGACTCCACGCTGGCGCCGCCTGAGGCGCCGATCGAGCTCGCTCCCCCCGCCCGCTTCGACACCCTCGCCCTCGACCCCAAGCTCTTGCGCGCCGTAGCCGACTCCGGCTACATGACCATGACGCCGATCCAGGCCAAGGCGATCCCGCTCGTGCTCGACGGCCGAGACGTCATGGGCGCCGCCCAGACCGGCACCGGCAAAACAGCCGCCTTCGCCCTGCCGCTGCTGCAGAAGATGCTCAAGCACGAAACGACCAGCGTGTCGCCCGCCCGGCACCCGGTGCGCGCGCTGGTGCTGGCGCCCACGCGGGAGCTCGCCGACCAGGTCGCCAACAGCATCAAGACCTATTCCAAACACACCGCGCTGCGCGCCACGGTGGTGTTCGGCGGCATCGACATGAAGCCGCAAACGGCCGAGCTGAAGCGCGGCGTTGAAGTGCTCATCGCCACGCCGGGCCGCCTGCTCGACCACATTGAGGCCAAGAACTGCTCGCTGAGCCAAGTCGAGTACGTGGTGCTCGACGAAGCCGACCGCATGCTCGACATCGGTTTCCTGCCCGACCTGCAGCGCATCCTGGCCTACCTGCCCAGGCAGCGCCAGACCTTGCTGTTCTCCGCCACGTTTTCAATCGAGATCAAGAAGCTGGCTCAGAGTTATTTGCAGGACCCGATCCTGGTTGAAACCGCGCGACCCAACGCGACCGCCTCGACGGTGGAACAACGCTTCTACCGGGTGGAAGAAGACGACAAACGCGCCGCGGTGCGCCAGTTGCTGCGCCAGCGCGAGCTCTCGCAGGCCCTCGTGTTCGTCAATTCCAAGCTCGGTGCCGCACGCCTGGCGCGCTCTTTCGAGCGCGACGGACTCAAGACCCAGGCGCTGCACGGCGACAAGTCGCAAGACGAGCGGCTCAAGGCGCTGGCCGCCTTCAAGGCTCGCGAGGTCGACGTGCTGGTGGCCACCGACGTCGCCGCACGCGGCCTGGACATCGTCGACCTGCCCGCCGTCTTTAATTTTGACGTGCCCTACAACGCCGAGGACTACGTGCACCGCATCGGGCGCACCGGCCGTGCCGGGCAGTCGGGCTTGGCGATCACGCTGGTCGACCGCGACGACAGCCGGCTCGTCGCCGACATCGAAAAACTCATCAAGAAAAAGCTCGACATCGAGCCGCTCGAGATCGAAGACGAGCGCACGCGTCGCCCACCTTCGGCCCGGCGCGAAGAAGGGCCGCGCGACGATTTTCGTGCGCGCGAACGCAGCGACGCTGTCGCCGAGCGCGCCCCGCCGCCGGTGCGCCGCTTGCACACGCCCAGTCCGTCAGCGGACCCGTTTTTCTCCAAGCCTTACGAGGCGCAGGCCGAAGCCGAGGCGCCTTGGGAGCAAGCGTCGGGCGCCGGTGGCACCGCCGCGGGCTCGGGCCTGGCGCGCTACATCCGGCCCAAGAAGAAGATCGGCGCCCTGCTCGGCGGAAGCTGAAGCCCCTGCGCGCGCAGCCGCCCGGTGGTTTGCAGGGCGGTCGCGAATTCGGAGCCGCAGGCTGTGAGCCGCGTGCTGTGAGCCGTACGTCGTTAGTCGCACTGGCGTGAGCCGCACGCCGTAAGCCGCATTGACGTGAGCCGCGTTCCGAGCCGCACGCCATGAGCCACATGGCAAGAGCCGCACGCCGTGAGCGGCCTACCGCGCCGCGAGCAGCGAGCAGCGAGCCGCTATTTCGCCAGCAGCGCAAACACCGCCGGCACGTCCGCCGGCATCTCGGTACTTCGGCGTCGCCATGCCGCCACGGAGTCGCTCTGCGTCCAGCCGCCTGCCAGGGTGAGGCCGCAGCTCACGCTGAGTTGCGTGCCGGGGTCCAGGGCACTGGTGAGCGCCCGCAGCAGGGCTGCGTTGCGGTAGGGCGCCTCGATCATGAGTTGCGTCTGACGCAGGCGCCTCGACACCGATTCCAGTTCCACCAGGCGCCGCGTAAGCGCGTCGGTTTCCCTGGGCACATAGCCGACGAAAGCGAAGCTCTGACCGTCCAGGCCGCTTGCGGCAAGCGCGAGCATCATTGAATTTGGCCCCGCAAGCACCCGCACGCCCACCCCCGCGGCATGCGCAGCTGCGACCAGGGCGGCGCCCGGGTCGGCCACGGCCGGCAAGCCCGCATCGCTGATGAGCCCCAGTTCGAAGCCCGCCAGCGCCGGAGCCAGCAGCTCGAGCAGCGCCGCCGACGCTGGCTCTGCGGCGCGCTGCGGCGGCGCTCCCTTTGCGGCGCGCGGCAGTTCGCGGATGTCCAGCGAGGCCAGCGCATGTGCGAGCGGCACCACCGCGTCCACTCGCTTGAGAAAAGCGCGTGTCGTCTTTGCGTTCTCGCAAACCCAGTGGCGCAGGCGCGCGGCGCACTCGATGGCCGACTGCGGCAGCACCGTCTGCAGATCGGTGAGCGCCGCGCAGCCCAGGTCCAGGGTGTTGGGCACCAGGATCAAAGTACCGCTCTTGCTGCCCCCGCGGCCCGGCTGAGCGCTCATGTCGCGCCGCACCCGAGCAATGCGACCCCGGCTTCGCGCAGCAGTCTTGCGGTGGCGATGAGTGGCAAGCCGATCAGTGCCGTCGGGTCGTCGGACTGCACGGCTTCGAGCAGGGCGATGCCCAGGCCTTCGCACTTCGCGCTCGCTGCGCAGTCATAGGGTCGCTCGGCTTGGAGGTAGTTTTCGATTTCCGCTTCGCTCAGCAAGCGAAAGCGTACCGCCACCGGCACCACGACGAGCCGCTCGTAGCCCGTCGCGGGCCGCAACACCGCGACTGCGGTGTGGAAGACGACGCTGCGTTGGCTCAGCGCACGCAGTTGGAGCACGGCGCGCGCATGGCTGCCGGGCTTGCCGATCGCCGCGCCGTCGAGCTCGGCCAGTTGATCCGAGCCGATGACGACGGCGTCGCCCGGCGAGCGTGCCGCCACCTCCTGCGCCTTGGCCAGCGCCAGCCGCGCGGCCGTGTCGCGCGGCGCCTCGTTCCGCAACGGCGCTTCGTCCACCAGAGGGGCCTCGACGTGAAACGGCAGCCGCAAGCGCTCGAGCAGTTCGCGCCGGTAGGGCGAGGTCGAGGCGAGCACCAGGTATGGCGAGGACAGCGGGGCGGCGTTCGAGCTCATGGCGGCATTGTCGGTGGCTCGCCGGCCGAGATCGCGCGCCTACACTCGGCACTGCCATGACATCGATGCGATTCGACCCCTTGCGGCTGGACGTCGCCGTGTTCGCCCGGAACGCCGCCAGCCTGGCGGGCCGTTGGCCGCTGGCCGCGTTCGAGCGGCTGGTCGAGGCGGCCCACCCCGAGGCCCGACCCACAGCCGAAGACCACCTCGAGTGGTCGCTGCGTGGGGAATGGCGACGCGGTGCCGGGCTCGAGTCCAACGCTTGGCTGCATGTGGCGGCGAGTGCTGCTTTGCGCCTGCGGTGCCAGCGCTGCTTGGCACCGGTCGACACAGTGGTCGCGGTCGAGCGGGCGCTCTGCTTCGTTGCCGGCGAGCAGCAGGCCGCCGCACTCGACATCGACAGCGAAGACGACGTTCTGGCTTTGACCGCCTCGCTCGATGTGCGCGAGCTGATGGAAGACGAGCTGCTGCTCGCCATGCCGCTGGTGCCGCGCCACGAGCGCTGCCCCGAACCCCTGTGGGCCGAGGACCGCGCCGCCGACGCGCCCGAGCCGGCAGCCCCGCCCCATGCTTTCGCTGCATTGAAGCAACTCAAGAAAGGCGCAGATTAGGCTCGGCTGGGTCATGGGGTGTTGCAAGGCGGCACTCGATGCGGCAGGCCGCTGATATACTTTTTGGCCTTTCCGCATGGGCTTGCACTGCGTTTGCAGGCGATGTGCGGGCCGTGTCACTTTGGCGCCCGCAGTGGCGCTGCAACCCGCTGACCCCTGCAGGAGCAAACACTCCGCCGAGGAAGCGCCCGGCTGGCCCGCGGTGCGAACAGCACGATCCAGGAGCTCACCATGGCCGTTCAGCAAAACAAGAAATCGCCTTCCAAGCGCGGCATGCACCGCTCGCACTACGCCCTGGTCACCCCGGGCCTGGCGATCGAGCCGACCACCGGCGAAACCCATTTGCGCCATCACATCAGCGCGACTGGCTTTTACCGCGGCCGCAAAGTGCTCAAGACCAAGGCGGATGCCTGAGGTCGAGCGGCCGCGCACGGCCACTCGACCACTCCGCAGCGCCCGGCCATCTGCCCGCAGGTCGCCGGGCGTTTTTATGTTGGCCCGGTGCTGGGTGCGCGGCTCGTTTGCCCGCGTGGCTCTAAGCGGCGGCGCCGTATTGGGCCCCGGCGCACACCCTTCGCGCGCCCCAACGCGCAGCGCCGAGGGTGAGCCAGCAGGCGCCCGGTACAGCCGCCCGAACGGGGCTCGCTCGGGCTCGGCGGCACCCGGCGCAGCGTAATCGGTGCCCCGATGAACCACGACACGCTTGCACCGCCCTTCCGCGGGCCGGTGCGCCTGGCGGTCGACTGCATGGGCGGCGACCACGGCCCCGCGGTCACGCTCGCGGCCTGCCGCGCCTTCCTTGCCTCGCACCCCGAGTCCGAGTTGCTGCTCGTGGGGCGGCCCGAGGCATTGGCGCCGGCGGCGGCTTGGGCGCGCTGCACCTTGGTGCCCGCCAGCGAGGTGGTCGCCATGGACGACCCGGTCGAGGTGGCGCTGCGCCGCAAGCGCGACTCTTCGTTGCGCGTGGCCATTAACCAGGTCAAGGTCGCCGAAGACGGCACGGCTGCAGCGCACGCCTGTGTCTCGGCCGGCAACACCGGCGCCCTCATGGCGGTGGCGCGCTATGTCCTCAAGACCCTCGAAGGCATCGACCGTCCGGCGATCGCTACGGTGATGCCCAACCAGCGCGATGGCCACACCACGGTGCTCGATTTGGGCGCCAACGTCGACTGCTCGGCGGAGCATTTGCTGCAGTTCGCCGTCATGGGCAGCGCCCTGGTGGCGGCAGTGGAACGGCGCGCGCAGCCGAGCGTGGGCCTGCTCAACATCGGCGAAGAGGCGATCAAGGGCAGCGAGACCATCAAGCGGGCGGGCGAGCTCCTGCGCGCGGCGGCGGCGGGCGGGCACATCAACTTCATCGGCAATGTCGAAGGCAACGACATCTTTACCGGCAAGACCGACATCGTCGTGTGCGACGGCTTCGTCGGCAACGTGGCCCTCAAGACGGCCGAGGGCCTGGCGTCGATGCTGTCGAGCTTCATCCGCCAGGAGTTCACCCGCAACGGGTACAGCAAGCTGGCCGCGATCGTCGCGCTGCCCGTGCTCAACCGCTTCAAGCGGCGTGTCGACCACCGCCGCTACAACGGCGCGGCACTGCTGGGCTTGCGCGGCCTGGTCTTCAAGAGCCACGGCTCGGCCGACGCCTTCGCTTTCGAGCAAGCGCTCAACCGCGCTTACGACGCCGCGCGCAATCGACTGCTCGAACAAGTCCACGACCGCATCCTCGAGACGCTGCAGGCCTTGCCGCCGTCCTGTGGTGGCGATGCCCCCGAAGTGTCGCGCGCCGCATGAATTCGACCGCCGCTTTCTGCGCTTCGCCAAAGCCGTTCACCCGCATCGGCGGGACCGGCAGCTACCTGCCGCCGCAGCGGCTTTCGAACCAGCAACTCGCCGACCAACTGGCCAGAGACGGCATCGAGACCTCGGACCAGTGGATCGTCGAGCGCACCGGCATCCGCGCGCGGCACTTCGCCGACCCGGCGTCGAGCTGCAGCGATCTGGCGCTCGAGGCGGCGCGCCAAGCGCTCGAGTCCGCCGGGCGCCAGGCGAGCGACCTGGACCTCGTCATCGTCGCCACGTCCACGCCCGACATGGTGTTTCCTTCGACCGCCTGCCTGCTGCAGCAAAAACTGGGCATCCATGGCTGCGCGGCCTTCGACGTGCAGGCCGTGTGCTCCGGCTTCATCTACGCGCTGGTGGTGGCCGACGCCATGATCCGCTCGGGCAGTGCGCGCTGCGCGCTGGTGGTCGGCGCAGAGGTGTTCTCGCGCATCCTCGATTTCAAGGATCGCACCACTTGCGTACTGTTTGGCGACGGCGCCGGCGCGGTGGTGCTCGAGGCCAGCGACACGCCGGGCCTCCTGGCAAGCGACCTGCATGCCGACGGGCGCCACGTCGGCATCCTGTGCGTGCCCGGCACGGTGGCCGGCGGCAAGGTGAGCGGCAGCCCGCTGCTCACGATGGACGGACAGGCGGTCTTCAAGCTGGCGATCAAGGTGCTCGAGGAGGCGGCACGCACGGTGCTGGCCAAGGCCGGGCGCACCGAGACCGACATCGACTGGCTCGTGCCACACCAGGCGAACCTGCGCATCATGCAAGGCGCGGCCAAAAAGCTCAAACTGCCGCTCGAGAAACTGGTGGTCACGGTCGACGAGCATGGCAACACCTCGGCTGCGTCGATCCCGCTGGCCTTGGACCACGCTGTCCGCAAAGGGCAGGTCAAGCGCGGCGACACGGTCCTGCTCGAGGGCGTGGGCGGCGGCTTTACCTGGGGCGCGGTGCTGCTCGACTTCTAGTTCGGCCGTCACTGCACTCGCCTTGCATCACAAGAACATTCCGATGACTTCATTCGCGTTCGTTTTCCCAGGCCAGGGCTCGCAAACCGTGGGCATGCTCGACGGCTGGGGCGACCACCCGGTCGTCAGCCAGGCACTGGCCGAAGCCAGCGACGCGCTCGGTTGGGATCTCGCCGCGCTGATCCACGACGGGCCGAAGGAAGCGCTGGACCTCACGGCCAATACCCAGCCCGCCATGCTGGCTGCGGGCGTGGCAGCGTTTCGCGCCTGGCGCGCCGAGGGCGGCGCCTTGCCCGCGGTGGTGGCCGGCCATTCGCTCGGCGAGTACAGCGCGCTCGTTGCCGCGGGCGTGTTGAGCCTGGCCGATGCGATACCGCTGGTTCGCTTTCGCGCCGAGGCGATGCAGGACGCGGTGCCGGTCGGCAGCGGCGCCATGGCGGCCATTCTTGGCCTGGAGGCCGAGGCTGTGCAGGCCGGCTGCCGCGAAGCCAGCGTCGCCACCGGCGAGCCGGTGGACGCGGCGAATTACAACGACCCGAAGCAAACCGTGATCTCCGGCAGCAAGCGGGCCGTGGACAAGGCCTGCGAGCTGCTCAAGGCGGCCGGTGCGCGTCGCACGCTGCTGCTGGCCGTGTCGGCGCCTTTCCATTCGAGCCTGATGCGGCCTGCAGCCGAAGCGCTGCGCGGGCGGCTCGCAATCACCTCGCTCGCTGCACCGATGCTGCCCGTGATCCACAACGTCGACCTGAGCCTGGCTGGCGAGCCAGCGGCGATTCGAGACGCCTTGTATCGGCAGGCGTTCGGGCCGGTGCGCTGGGTCGAAAGCTTGCAAGCCATGGCCAGCCGCGGCGTCACGCACGTGGTCGAATGTGGGCCCGGCAAGGTGCTCCTGGGCCTGACGGCGCGCGTGGACCCGCGGCTCGTGGCCCTTAACATCTTCGATCCGGCGAGCCTCGCGCACGCCAAAGGCCTGCTGTCATGAGCGATACGCCAATGCCACCCCGTGTTGCCCTGGTCACCGGTGCGAGCCGCGGCATCGGCCGTGCGATCGCTTTGCTGCTCGCCAACCGCGGCTTCAAGGTGGTCGGCACGGGCACCAGCCAGGCGAGCTCCGCGGCCATCGGTGCGGCGCTCGCGCCGCTCGGCGGGCGCGCCCTCGCCCTGGACGTGACCGACGCGGCGGCGCTCGACGCCACCATCGACGCCATCGTCAAGGAGGAGGGCGGTTTGCACGTGCTGGTCAACAACGCCGGCATCACGCGCGACACGCTCTCCATGCGCATGAAAGACGACGACTGGGACGCCGTGCTCGACACCAACCTCAAGGCCGTGTTTCGCGCCAGTCGCGCGGCCATCCGGCCGATGATGAAGCAACGTTACGGCCGCATCGTCAACATCACCTCGGTGGTCGGCGCCATCGGCAATGCCGGGCAGGCCAATTACGCGGCCGCCAAGGCCGGCGTCGTGGGCATGACACGCTCCTTGGCGCGCGAAGTCGCGAGCCGCGGCGTCACGGTCAATTGCGTGGCGCCTGGCTTCATTGCCACCGACATGACCCAGGGTCTGCCCGAGGCGCAAAAGGCCGCGCTGCTGGCCCAGATCCCGCTTGGCAGGTTGGGCTCGAGCGACGAGGTGGCCGCTGCGGTCGCCTTCCTCGCCTCGAGCGAAGCGGCCTACATCACGGGCTGCGAACTGCACGTCAATGGCGGCATGCACATGGGCTGAAGCGCCGCGCGCGAGGGCGCGCGGCACGCCGGTGGCTGGCCTGCCGGCGCGGTGCGGGCGCATGCGGCGCTGCGCGGCGGCCACCGCGACCCTTAGAATCACTGGCTATTTTTGTAACCACTCCTTGGAGGAGTCATGAGCGATATCGAATCACGCGTCAAGAAGATCATTGCCGAGCAGCTTGGCGTGGCCGAGAGCGAAGTCACCACCGAAAAAGCCTTTGTCGCCGATCTGGGCGCAGACTCGCTCGACACCGTCGAGCTGGTGATGGCGCTGGAAGACGAATTCGGCATCGAGATCCCGGATGAAGAAGCCGAAAAAATCACCACCGTGCAGTTGGCAATCGACTACGCGAAGTCGCACGCCAAGGCCTGAGCCGCGGCCGGGCCTGCAAAACCCTTGCGCACGCCTTCCATGAGCCGCCGCCGCGTCGTCGTCACCGGTCTCGGGCTGGTCACGCCACTGGGCAACACGGTGGCGCAGTCGTGGGCCAACCTGGTGGCCGGGCGATCGGGCATCGCCACCGTGACGAAGTTCGACGCGTCGGGGCTGGCCTGCCGGTTCGCCGGTGAGGTGAAGGGTTTTCGCATGGAGGACTACATCCCGGCCAAGGATGCGCGCCACATGGACACCTTCATCCATTACGGGCTGGCGGCTGCGCTGCAGGCCGTCGCGGACGCGGGGCTGGCCACCGGCAACGCCTTGAACGAGGAAGAGGCCGAACGCATCGGCTGCATGGTGGGCTCGGGCATCGGCGGCTTGCCGCTCATCGAAGCGACCCATGCCGAGTACGTGGCACGTGGCGCGCGGCGCATTTCGCCGTTCTTCGTGCCGGCCTCGATCATCAACATGATCTCGGGGCATTTGTCGATCCTCTGCGGCTACACCGGCCCGAACCTGGCCATCGTCACGGCGTGCACCACGGGCTTGCACTGCATCGGGCAATCGGCCCGCATGATCGAGGCCGACGACGCCGACGTGATGGTCGCCGGTGGCGCCGAGTCCACCGTGTCGCCGCTGGGCATGGGGGGTTTTGCGGCGGCTCGCGCGCTGTCCACGCGCAACGACGATCCGGCCACTGCCTCGAGGCCCTGGGACAAAGACCGCGATGGCTTCGTGCTCGGCGAAGGCGCTGGCGTGGTGGTGCTCGAGGAATACGAGCGCGCCAAGGCGCGCGGCGCCAAGATCTACGCCGAGCTGGTGGGCTTTGGCATGGGGGCGGACGCCTTCCACATGACCGCGCCCAACGTCGACGGCCCCAAGCGGGCCATGAAGGCGGCGCTGCGCAATGCCCGCATCGACCCCGATCAGGTGCAGTACCTCAACGCTCACGGCACTTCTACGCCGCTTGGCGACCTGAACGAAACCAACGCGATCAAGCTCGCGTTCGGGGCCCATGCCAAGCAGCTCGTGGTCAATTCCACGAAGTCGATGACCGGGCATCTGCTGGGTGGCGCCGGGGGGATCGAGTCGGTGTTCAGCGTGCTGGCCCTGCACCACCAAGTCTCCCCGCCGACCATCAACATCTTTAATCAGGACCCCGAGTGCGACCTCGACTACTGCGCGAACACGGCGCGCGACATGAAGATCGAGTTCGCCGTCAAGAACAACTTCGGCTTCGGTGGGACCAACGGCACGCTGGTCTTCAAGCGCCCCTGACGCGCCCGTGCGCGGAACTCCTGCGGCCGTCTCGCAACCCCTGCCATGCGCGCCGCGCCCTCTGCCAGCTTCGCCGTGGGCCCGTCGCGCCTGTGGCGAGGCGCCTTGGTCCTGGCCGCAAGCTTGGCCCTGGCGGTGACGCTGGTTTGGGCCGCGCAGCGGCGCGACGCGCTGGCCGTGGCCGTGCTGTTGCTGGTGTCGCTGCATGTCGGCTGGGTGATTTTCGGTTTGTTGCGCCGCCCGGTGCTCATGCTGGCCTGGAACGGGCGGACCTGGTCACTGGCCCAGGCCGGCGGCGAGCCACGCGAGGGCGCGCTTGCGGTTTCCCTGGACCTGGGGGGCGCAATGCTCCTGCGTTTTCGCGCCGACGCCGCGCTGCGGGGGCGTCGCGTGCGCTGGTTGCCGGTGGAGCGTGCGGCCCAGCCACATGCGTGGCATGCCCTGCGCTGTGCCGTCTACTCACCGCAGCCGGGCGCGCCAGTCGCCCATGTCGCCCTTGGGGATTCTTGAGGCCATGAACCCCGATGTCGATGCCGTCTTGGTCGACCGGGTCAAGCAGGGCGATGTGCGCGCCTTCGAGATGCTGGTGGTCAAGTACCAAAGGCGCATCGAGCGCCTGATCGGGCGGATGGTGCGCGACGTCGACCTGGTGCCCGACATCGCCCAGGAAACTTTTATTCGCGCCTACCGGGCCATGCCGCAGTTTCGGGGCGAAAGCGCCTTCTACACCTGGCTTTACCGCATTGCCGTAAACACCGCGAAGAAGGCGCTGGGCGAGCTCAAGCGGGATTTGTTGGTGACCGAGTCGGCCCGCATCGGGCGCGACGAGGACGGCGACGAAACTTCCCGTGTCGAGAACGAACTAACCGACGGCGAGACACCCGAAGCACTGCTGGCGTCCAAGCAAATTGCCAGCGCGGTGAACTCCGCGATCGAAGACTTGTCTGATGATCTGCGCCAGGCGGTGACCCTGCGCGAGATCGAGGGTTTGAGCTATGAGGAGATCGCGGAGGCGATGGGCTGTCCCATCGGGACGGTGCGTTCGCGCATCTTTCGGGCGCGCGAGGCGATTGCCGAGCGACTGGCGCCCCTGTTGGACAAGCGCTCGGGCGAGCGCTGGTAGTGCGCTCTGCTCTGCCAGCACGCGCGTGGCTTCGGGGATGGTTGGGTGAAGGTGACGACATGAATGAACAGACTGCCAGCGAGACCCTCTCTGCGCTCTGCGACGGCGAGGCCGATGCGGCCACGGCGGCATCTCTCAGCGCGCGGTGGCGCGACGACCCCGAGTGCCGAACGCGCTGGCACCGCTACCAGTTGATCGGCGATGTGCTGCGGTCCGACCAATTGACGGGGCGGGGCAAGGATGCCGATTTCTTGCGGGGCCTGCGTCTGCGGCTTGAAAAAGAGCCGGTCGTGCTGGCGCCCGCGCCGACGACGTCGGCCGATCTGCCCACGCCGGCACGTCGCAGTGCCCGGCGCTGGGCGCCCCCGGCGGCGATCGCGGCCGGCTTCGTGGCGGCGGCGGCCGTCGCGACTTTCATGAGCTTGAATCTTTCACCAACCGACTCACGGCTTGCCGGCACCATGCCGGTGCCGCTGCAGATCGCCGCTTCGGCGACGCCGTCGGTGGCCCCGCCCGCCCAGACCGTGGGGGTGCCGGCCCCCACGGCGGTCGCTGCGGTCGCGCTGGCCGATGGCTCGCCCGAACGCGTGCAGCCGACCGGGAAAATCATTCGAGACGCCCGCCTCGACCAGTACCTGGCCGCTCACAAGCAATTCGGTGGCGCCACGGCGCTGGGGGTGCCTTCGGGCTTTTTGCGCAGCGCGACCTTCGAAGGTCCGGGTGCCTCGGGCGAGTCGCGCTGAACATGCGGCTTGCCCTGGCCTTGCCGCGCCACTCGAGGGTGATCGCCGCCTTGTTGGTCGGCGTGGCGATGCTCCTGCCGGCAGCGCGGGCGCAAGCCACCGACCCGCTGGGCGAAGCGCGCGACGTGAAGCAGTGGCTCTCGCGCATCCACGAAGCGGCGGGGCGACGCAATTTTCAAGGCACTTTTGTCGTCAGTGCCGGCGGCTCGATCGCGAGTTCGCGCATCGTTCACTTCAGTGAGGGCGCAAACCAGTTCGAGCGCATCGAATCGCTCGACGGCTACCAGCGCAATGTCTTTCGGCACAACGACACGGTGCACGTTTTTTGGCCGCACAGCCGCCTTGCCCTGATCGAAACGCGGCAGGCCACGGGCCAGTTTCCTGCGCTGCTTTCTTCGGGCGCGGAGCACATCGTGCAGTTCTACGACGTGCGGCCGGTGGGCGAGGGGCGGGTTGCGGGGCACGAAGCCAATCTGCTGCTGCTCAGGCCGCGTGACGGCTTTCGCTACGGCGTGCGACTGTGGTCCGAGAAGCAGTCGGGGCTGCTGCTGCGTGCGGAAGTGTTCGACGAGCGCGACGCGGTGCTGGAGTCGTCGGCGTTTTCTGAAGTCATGATCGGCGTCAAGCCGCAGCCCGAACTGGTGCTCCAGGCCATGAAGCGCCTCGAGGGCTACCGCGTACAGCGGCCGGCCCTGCAAGATGCCGACCTTGCAAGCGAAGGCTGGGTGTTTCGCGAGTTGCCGCCGGGCTTTCGGCATGTCAGCAGCGTCAAGCGCACGATGACGGCCGAGGCTCTCGAAGCCGCGAATGCGCGGCCCGAGGGCGGCTTGGACGCTGCCTCGCCCGCCACCGTGATCCAGGCGATCTTTTCGGACGGCTTGACCTATGTGTCGGTCTTCATCGAGCCCTACAAGGCGGCGCTGCACCGCCGTGAGATGCTCATGACGATGGGCGCGACGCAGACGCTGGTTCGCCGGCATGGCGACGCGTGGCTCACGGTGATCGGCGACGTGCCCTTGGCCACCTTGCGCGCGTTTTCCGCGGCCCTTCAGGCGCGGCGCTGAGGTCGATGTATGCGGCGCACTTCTCCCTGCGCCCGCGGCGCCGTGCCGTACCAAGGCCCTGTTCGTTTGCGCAGTGGCGCGTCGGTTAGCGGTTTCTACACAAAGTTTGTTTAGCCAAGGACGATGATCATGACGAAGAAGAGCGAAGTTTTTGACGCACAGCCGCGGGTTCGCGCACTCAGGATGTGGGCCTGGTCGGCGGCGCTCTTGATGTCGAGCGCGGTGTCCTTGGCCCCGACGACCAGCCTGGCTCAGGCGGCAACCGTGCCACCCGCGGCCACCGGCTCACGCGGCCTGCCCGATTTCGCCGACCTGGCCGAACAGGTCGGGCCGGCGGTCGTGAACATCCGCACCACCGAGCGCGTGCGCGGCGCGCGCAGCGGTGGTGGCGGAGGTGGTGGCGGTGGCGCTGGACCGGAGATGAACGAGGAAATGCAGGAGTTCTTTCGCCGCTTCTTCGGCGTGCCGCCGGGTCAGATGCCCGGGCAGCCGGGCCAGCCGGGCCAGCCTCGCTCGCCGGGGCCCGACTCACGGCGCGGCGCCCCCGGGCCGGGCATGGGCCCGGAAGACGAGCAGCAGCGCGGCGTCGGCTCGGGCTTCATCTTCACCAGCGACGGCTACGTGATGACCAATGCGCACGTGGTTGACGGGGCCGACGAGGTTTACGTGACGCTCACCGACAAGCGCGAGTTCAAGGCCAAGCTCATCGGCGCGGACAAGCGCACCGATGTCGCGGTGGTGAAGATCGAGGCCACCGGCCTGCCGTCGGTGAAGATCGGCGATGTCAGCAAGTTGAGAGTCGGCGAGTGGGTGGTGGCGATCGGTTCGCCGTTCGGCCTCGAGAACACGGTCACGGCAGGCATCGTGAGCGCCAAGGCGCGCGAGACCGGTGAGTACATTCCATTCATCCAGACCGACGTGGCCATCAACCCCGGCAATTCCGGCGGTCCGCTGCTCAATATGCGCGGCGAGGTGGTTGGAATCAACTCGCAGATCCTCAGCCGCTCGGGCGGTTTCATGGGCATCTCGTTCGCCATTCCCATGGACGAAGCCACGCGGGTGGCCGACCAACTGCGCACCTCGGGGCGCGTGACGCGAGGTCGAATCGGCGTTCAGATCGGCGACGTTACCAAGGACGTCGCCGAATCCCTGGGGCTTGGCCGTGCGGCCGGCGCCCTGGTGAGGTCGGTCGAGGTCGGCGGTCCCGCCGAGAAGGCGGGAGTCGAGCCGGGCGACATCATCACCCGCTTCGATGGCAAGCCGGTCGAGCGCTCGAGCGACCTGCCGCGCTTGGTGGGCAGCACCAAGCCCGGTGGCAAGTCGACATTGCAGGTGTTTCGCCGCGGCAGCTCGCGTGAGCTTCCCGTCACGGTGGCCGAGCTCGAGCCCGACCGTTCGCGCCGCGTCGCGGCTGCGGCACCCGAGAGCGGCAAGCCGGCGTCCAGCGCGAGCGCGGCCTCGGCCGCGCTCGGCATAGTCGTTGCGAACCTCAACGACGAAGCCAAGCGCGCGCTCAAACTCAAGGGTGGTGTTCGCGTCGAGTCTACCGACGGCGCGGCGGCAAAAGCGGGCTTGCGCGAAGGCGATGTGATCGTCTCCGTGGCCAACACCGAGATCACGGACGCCAAGCAGTTCGAGGCCACGCTTGCCAAGCTCGATAAAAGCAAGCCGCTCAACGTCTTGTTCAGGCGGGGTGAGTTGGCCCAGTTCGTGCTTATTCGACCGACCACGTAGACGGCGGTTTCATCGTGTGCGCGCGGCTGACGTTACACCCATGACCGCTTGAGCAAGGTTTCGACCTAAGGTGTGTGGTCACTTCTGTTTTTGCGGCCTGTTCTTGACAAGCGCTACGGGCATTCGTGATTTTTGACGCTTTCGCCGACCCGAAAAAATCCACAGGTCGCTCACAGGTATTTGTTAATAAACTGTTGACAACTGTTCTTGTTGGTGCTGTGCAACGACGCAAAAGCCAATACCGGCGCGGCTTCTGGGTCAATTGCTGTGGCTACAATGAAGTCCCAACGAAGCAGTTGCCATACGTTTTTTGTTGGAAGGCGCGTCACCGGTTTGACGTGCCTTTTTTTTAGCTCGGCGCAGCGCGATTAGTGCTTGGCATCGCAGCAGCCTCGGGCGCCTCGCTCGTTGCGCGCAACGCCGACTGCATTGCTCCCTGCGCGCGAGCCGAATCCCCGAAGTACAGCAGGTCAGATGGACCACATCCGCAATTTCTCGATCATTGCCCACATCGATCACGGCAAGAGCACCCTGGCCGACCGGATCATCCAACGCTGCGGTGGGCTCTCCGACCGTGAAATGGAAGCGCAAGTGCTCGACTCGATGGACATCGAGCGCGAGCGCGGCATCACCATCAAGGCGCAAACGGTGGCCCTGCGCTACACGGCGCGCGACGGCCGCAGCTACCAGCTCAACCTGATCGACACGCCGGGACACGTCGACTTCAGCTACGAGGTGAGTCGCTCACTTTCGGCCTGCGAAGGGGCGCTGTTGGTGGTGGATGCCAGCCAGGGCGTGGAAGCCCAGACGGTTGCGAACTGCTACACCGCACTCGAGCTGGGTGTGGAGGTGGTGCCGGTCCTCAACAAGATGGACCTGCCGCAGGCGGACCCGGAGCGCGCCAAGGAGGAAATCGAAGACGTCATCGGCATCGACGCCGAACACGCCATCCCCTGCTCGGCCAAGACCGGCGAAGGGGTCGAAGACATCATCGAAGCGGTGATTGCCCGCATGCCGGCCCCGCGCGGGCGCATCGACGGCCCGCCACGGGCGATGATCATCGACTCCTGGTTCGACAACTACGTGGGCGTGGTGATGCTCGTGCGCATGGTGGACGGCGTGCTCAAGAAAGGCGAGCGCATCCGCATGATGGCCACCGACACCGTCTATTCGCTCGAGCAGATCGGCGTGTTCACGCCCAAGTCGGTGCCGCGCGAGCAGCTCTCGGCCGGCGAGGTGGGCTTTTTGATCGCCGGCATCAAGGAACTGCAGGCGGCCAAAGTGGGCGATACCGTCACGTTGGAGAAAAAGCTGCCCAACAACGCCGGCCCCGCCACCGAGGCCTTGCCCGGCTTCAAGGAAATCCAGCCGCAGGTGTTCGCGGGCTTGTACCCCACCGAAGCCAGCGAATACGACCAACTCCGCGACGCCCTCGAGAAGCTCAAGCTCAACGATTCTTCGTTGCGCTACGAGCCCGAAGTCAGCCAAGCACTCGGTTTCGGCTTTCGCTGCGGATTTCTCGGGCTGCTGCACATGGAGATCGTGCAGGAGCGGCTCGAGCGCGAGTTCGACCAGGATCTCATCACCACGGCTCCGAGCGTGGTCTACCAGGTGCTGCTCGGTGGCCTCGAGGGTGAGGTGATCGAGGTCGAGAACCCCTCCAAGATGCCCGAGCTCGGCAAGATCGCCGAGATCCGCGAGCCGATCGTGACGGTGCATCTCTATATGCCGCAAGACTACGTCGGCCCGGTCATGACCTTGGCCAATCTGAAACGCGGCATGCAGCTCAACATGGCCTATCACGGCCGCCAAGTGATGCTGACCTACGAGATGCCGCTCGCCGAGATCGTGCTGGACTTCTTCGACAAGCTCAAATCGGTGTCGCGCGGCTACGCCTCGATGGACTACGAATTCAAGGAGTACCGCGCGGCCGACGTCGTGAAGGTCGACATCCTCATCAACGGCGACCGCATCGATGCGCTCTCCATCATCGTGCACCGCAGCCAGAGCCAGTTTCGCGGCCGCGGCGTGGTGGCCAAGATGCGCGAGATCATCCCGCGCCAGATGTACGACGTGGCGATCCAGGCGGCCATCGGCGCGAACATCATCGCCCGCGAGAACATCAAGGCGTTGCGCAAGAACGTGCTGGCAAAATGCTACGGCGGCGACATCAGCCGAAAACGCAAGCTGCTCGAAAAGCAGAAAGCGGGCAAGAAACGCATGAAGCAAATCGGCACCGTTGAAGTGCCGCAGGAAGCTTTTCTCGCGATCCTCCAAGTGGACGACTGAATCCCGACATGAGTGCAATCACCGGGCTGCTCTACGGCGCCCTCGCGTTCTACCTGGGTGGCTGGTACCTGGGGTTCTGGACCGGGAATTTTTCGCTGCTGCTTTTCGTGCTGACACTCGCGACCTTTTTTTATTGGGTCGCCGAGCGGCTTCATTTCCTGCCGCAGCGCGTGGCGGCGGCTGGCGTGCTCGAGAGCCAGCACGCCGAGCGCCTTGCCGTGTTGCAGCGCCAAGGCATCGAGAAGGTCGACGGCAACGTGGCGGTATCGCGCGAGCGTGTGCTTGCCCAACCCTGGTGGCTCGACTGGACCGCCGGCCTCTTTCCCGTGATCCTGGCCGTATTCCTGCTGCGCTCTTTCTTGTACGAACCGTTCAAGATCCCGTCAGGCTCGATGATCCCCACGCTCGCCATCGGCGACCTCATCCTCGTCAACAAATTTCACTATGGCGTGCGCCTGCCGGTCATCAATAAGAAGATCGTCGCCAACCACGACCCGGCGCGCGGCGATGTGATGGTGTTTCGCTACCCCGTGGACCCGAGCGTGGATTACATCAAGCGCGTCATCGGTATTCCCGGCGACGAGGTGGCCTACCTCAACAAGCGTCTGTCCATCAACGGCGTCGCGGTGCCCACCGAACCCCTGCCGGAGTTCTACAACGAAGACGCCCTGCGCTACGCGCAACAGGCGATCGAGAAGATCGGCAATGTCGACCACCGCATCCTCACCGACGCGCAGCGTCCGGGCTTCGTCATACCCATGCAAGACTTCGCGCTGCACCGCGACAATTGCCGCTACAACGCTGAGGGCGTGGTCTGCAAGGTGCCGCCGGGGCATTACTTCACGATGGGCGATAACCGCGACAACTCGCAGGATTCGCGCTATTGGGGCTTCGTTCCGGACGCAAACATTGTCGGCAGGGCCTTCTTTGTCTGGATGAATTTCGGTAACCTCGGGCGCATCGGTCCTTTCCAGTGAGCCGAGTCAATAACCAAAACGAGGGGGACATCAATGAGCCTTGCTCCCGCTAGGGTGAGCGCCAGTGGCACGCGCCGCGAGCAGACCGGCGTGACCCTGATCGGCCTGATGTTCTGGGCAGTGCTGGTTGCCTCGATCGCGCTGGTCGCGCTGAAGGTGTTGCCGACCCTCAACGAGTACTTCACCATCCAGCGGGCGGTCAACAAGATCGCCACCTCGGGCGGCACGTCGGTGCCGGAGATCCGCGCCGCCTTCGAGCGGCAAAAGCAGATCGAATACTCCATCACCTCGATCAGCGGCAAGGACCTCGAGGTCACCAAGGAGAGCGATCGCCTGGTGGTCAAGTTCGGCTACGACAAGGAGATCGAGCTGGTCGAGCCCGTCTACCTCGTCATCAAGTACCGAGGCCGCTCGCAGTGACGCCGTGACGCCGGGCCTCGATTCCCTGCAGGAAAGCCTGGGTCACCGCTTCGGCACTGCGGGCTTGCTCGAGCGGGCCCTGACGCACAAGAGTTGCGGCTCGCAGCACAACGAAAGGCTCGAGTTCCTGGGCGATGCCGTCCTCACCGCCTCGGTGTCGGCCTTGTTGTCGCGCCATTTCGCCAACGCCGATGAAGGCGAACTGACCCGCGTGCGCGCCCATCTGGTGCGCGAAGAAACCCTCCACCGTCTGGCCCTCGAGATCGGCCTGGCGGCGCAGTTGCGCCTGAGCGAGAGCGAGGCGCGTGCCGGCGGTGCGCAGCGCGCGTCCATCCTCGCAGACGCCTTTGAAGCGGTGATCGGCGCGGTTTTTCTCGACGCGGGCTTCGACAGTGCCAGTGCCTTCGTCGAGCGCCAGTTCGCGCCTTTGCTTGCGGGCGCCACCGACGCTTCGTGGTCCAAGGACGCCAAGACCCAGCTGCAAGAGTGGCTGCAAGCCCGGCGCCAGCCGGTGCCGAGCTACCGCATCTCCAGCACCCAGGGCCGGCATCACGAGCAGACCTTTCGGGTGGTGTGCAGCGTGCCGGGCCGCGACCTCGAAGTTAACGGAGAAGGGCGTTCGCGCCGTGCCGCCGAGCAAGAGGCGGCGCGCCTGGCCCTCGCGATTCTGACCGACAGCGGTCACACTGCAGCATGAACGAAACCCCCACTGCCCCGAACGACCCGCACGCCGACGCGACGCCGCAGCGGCGCTGCGGACTGGTGGCGATCGTCGGGCGGCCCAATGTCGGCAAATCGACGCTGCTCAACGCCTTGGTCGGACAAAAGCTCAGCATCGTCTCCCGCAAGGCGCAGACCACTCGGCACCGTATCACCGGCATCCACACCGAAGGCGGTGCCCAGTTCGTCTTCGTCGACACCCCCGGCTTCCAGACCCGACACACCGTTCGTGGTGCCGCTGCGCTCAACCGCAACCTCAACAAGACGGTGCAGTCGGTCCTCTCCGATGTCGACGTGGTGTTGTTTCTGGTCGAAGCCGGTCGCTTTGGCCTGGACGATGCCAAGGTGCTTGCGCTCGTGCCACCGGGGCGGCCCACGGTGCTGGTGGCCAACAAGCTCGATCTCGTGCGCCGACGCGCCGAGTTGGCGCCCTGGCTCAAGAGCATGCAAGAGCGTCATGATTTCGCCCAGTACGTGCCACTCGCCGCCACCGATGCCGCCGATGCGCGCCGCCTGCTTGCTATTTTGCGGCCCTACCTGCCCGAGCAGCCTTGGTTCTATGACGAAGACGCGCTGACCGATCGCAGCGAGCGTTTCCTCGCCAGCGAAATCATCCGCGAGAAGCTGTTTCGACTCACGGGCGACGAACTGCCCTACACCTCCACCGTCGTCATCGACGAGTTCAAGGAAGAGGGCGCGTTGCGGCGCATCGCGGCCACCATCATCGTCGAGCGCGACTCCCACAAGGGCATGGTGATCGGCGAAAAAGGCGACCGGCTCAAGCGCATCGGCAGCGAGGCGCGCGTCGAGCTCGAGCGGCTCATGGACGGCAAGGTTTTCCTGGAACTGTGGGTCAAAGTGCGCTCGGGCTGGGCCGACGACGAAGCGCGGCTCAAGAGCTACGGCTACGAGTGAGCGCCGGCGCCCGCACGCCCCGCACGCCCCACACGGCCGGGCGTTCCCAGCGCACGCCGCGTGCCGCCGCAGCGCTCCACCCGGCCTTCGTACTGCACCGCTACGACTGGAGCGAGTCGAGCCTGATCCTCGACCTGTTCACGCGCGAACAGGGCCGCGTTGCGGTCGCGGCCAAAGGCGCCAAACGGCCGTATTCGCAGTGGCGCTCGGTGCTGTTGCCGTTTCAGCGTCTGCACGTCGGCTTCGGGCTGCGCCGCTCGCGCGCCGCAGCCGACGGTGAAAGCGCCGAAGTCCAGCCGCTCAAGGCCGCCGAATGGGCCGGCGGCGGTGCGGTACTCGACGGCGCGGCCTTGCTCAGGGGCTTCTACCTCAACGAGCTGCTCATGAAGTTGCTGGCGCGCCAAGACCCCCACCCGGCGCTGTTCGATGCCTATGCACAGACGCTGCCGGCCTTGGCCGACGGCTGCGATACGCGGCTCGAAGCCGCGCTCAGGGCTTTCGAGCTGGTGCTGCTGCGCGAGATCGGGCTGCTGCCCGACCTGCGCGTGGTGACACTCACGCAGCAGCCCGCCGCGCCCGGCGTGCTGCATGCGCTTCGCCCCGAGAGCGGCCTCGTGCCCGCGTTGCGCGGCGAAGCGGGCCTGAGCCCGGCGCACTGGGCCGCGCTGCAATCGGCCCTGGACGAGCGGGACCTGGCGGCGCTGCAACGCGCCAGCCTGCCGGTGCTCGCCGAACTCAAGGGTCTGCTGCGCAACCTGCTTCACTATCATCTGCCCACATCCGGCCTGCGCACGCGCCAGCTCATGCTCGAGCTGCAGAATCTCTCGACCCGCTTCCCGTCACCCGCCCTGCCATGAATCCGCTCGTCACCACAGGCACCGAGCGGCGCCGCGGCGCCACCCGGCTCTCGGTCAACCTCAACAAGGTGGCGTGGCTGCGCAACGCCCGCACGCTCGACATGCCAAGCGTCACGCGCGCGGCCACTGTCGTGCTGCAGGCCGGAGCGCACGGCATCACGGTTCATCCGCGGCCCGACGAACGGCATATCCGCACGCGCGACGTGCGCGAGCTCGCCCTGCTCATGAAGGCCTGGCCCGAGGCCGAGTTCAACGTCGAGGGCAACCCTTTCCACAACCTGATGGACGTTGCGCGAACGCTGGTCGCGCAGGGCCTGCCGCTGCACCAACTCACCTTCGTTCCAGACAGTGCCGAGCAGGCCACCTCCGACCACGGCTGGAACCTGCCCGCCGATGCCGGGCGCCTGGAGGCCCTGGTCGCCGAGGCGCATGCGCTCGGCGCCCGCGTGAGCCTCTTCATGGACCCCGAGGCCGAGAGCATGGTGCATGCCGCCCGGCTCGGCGCCGAGCGCGTGGAGCTCTACACCGAGGCGTATGCGCGCGCGCATGGCACGCCGCAGCAGGCCGAGGTGCTGGCGCGCTACAGCCGCGCCGCCCACGCCGCCCGGCTCGCCGGGCTCGCCATCAACGCCGGTCACGACCTCAACCGCAGCAACCTCGGCGATTTCCTGCGTGCGGTGCCGGGCGTGAGCGAGGTCTCCATCGGCCACGCCCTCATCGCCGATGCGCTGGAACTGGGCCTGAACGAAACGGTGCGCGACTACCTGCGCTGCATTCACCGCGCGCAGTCGCCACAGACACCGCAGACACCGCAGACACCGCACGAGGCGCACGAGGCGCACGGGGCGCAATCGCCCGCTGCCGGCACGGGTGCGCTCTAGCTCGAGCGGGCCTCGATGATCTATGGCGTCGGCACCGATCTGTGCGATGTGCGGCGCATTGCCGCCGCGCTCAGGCGACGCGGCGACCGCTTCGCGCAGCGCGTGCTCGGGCCGCAAGAGCTTGCCACCTACCGCATCCGCTGCGGCGCTCAGGCCGCGCAACTGGCCGTGCGCGGTCCGGCTGGCGCCTCGGCGTCATCGCCGCAGCCGGTCGGCCCGAGCGGCCTGCGCTTCTTGGCGACGCGCTTTGCTGCCAAGGAGGCCTTCTCCAAAGCCATCGGTCTGGGCATGCGTCAACCCATGCGTTGGCAAGCCTGCGAAGTGGCCAAGGCCGCCAGCGGCCAGCCTGGCATTGCGCTGCATGGCGCGCTGGCTGCATGGTTCGAAGAGCGCCGCCTGCGGGCCCACTTGAGCATCACCGACGAAACCGATTACGCCGCCGCCTTCGTGGTGGTTGAACAACTGCCGCCATGAACCCAAACTTCGTATCCAGCCACCGTCCCGTCGTGCTCGACATCGCCGGCCTCACCCTCGACGCCGCCGACCGCCGCCGACTTGGGCACCCGCTCGTGGGCGGGCTTATTCTCTTTGCACGCAACTGGCGAAGTCGCGCCCAGCTCACCGCGCTCACGGCCGAGATCAAGTCGGTGCGCCCGGACCTGCTCATCTGCGTCGACCACGAGGGCGGGCGGGTGCAACGCTTTCGCGACGACGGCTTCACGCACCTGCCGCCGATGCGCGCGCTGGGCGAAGCGTGGATGCGCGACGGCGCCAGGGGCGCCGGAGTCGGCGCCATGCACGCAAGCGACTCTGCCAGCGCCGCCGGCTATGTGCTCGGCAGCGAGCTGCGCTCCTGCGGCGTGGACTTCAGCTTCACGCCGGTGCTCGACCTCGACCATGGCCCGAGCGGCGTGATCGGCGACCGTGCCTTTCACCGCGACCCGCGCGTGGTCGCGCTGCTCGCCAAGAGCCTCATGCACGGCCTCTTGCTCGCCGGCATGGCGAGCTGCGGCAAACACTTTCCGGGGCACGGTTTCGTCGCCGCCGATTCGCACACCGAGGTGCCGGTCGATGAGCGCACGCTGACCGCCATCTTGGGCGACGACGCCCGTCCCTACGAGTGGTTGTCCACCACGCTGGCCAGCGTCATGCCCGCGCACGTGATCTACCCGCGCGTCGACGCCAAGCCGGCGGGATTTTCTTCGCGCTGGCTGCAGGACATCTTGCGTGCCCGCCTGGGCTTCACCGGCGCGATCTTCAGCGACGACCTCAGCATGCAGGGCGCGATGGTGGCGGGTTCGCCCACCGAGGCCGGCATCGCGGCGCTCGAGGCCGGCTGCGACATGGTGCTGCTGTGCAACCAGTCGGTGGACGGTGGGGCGTCGCTCGATGCCCTGCTCGATGGCCTGGCCCATGCCCTGGCTGCCGGCCGCTGGCAGGCCACGGCCGACAGCGAAGCGCGCCGCCTGGCCTTGTTGCCGCAGACCGCGCCGCTGCCTTGGGACGAACTGATGTGTCATGCGCCCTACATGCGCGCGCTCGAGCGGCTTCCGTAAGGCCGGCGAACTTCGGCGCCAGGCAGGGTTTAGCGCGCGAGCGCGGCTTCGATCTCCTGGCGCACTCGCAATGGCTGCTCATGCAGGATCCAGTGGCTTGCTTCGGCCACCCGCACGAGCTCGAGCCGCGGCACCCACGCACCGAGCCCGTCGAGCAGGTTGGGCAGCAAGGCGGTGTCGGCTTCGCCCCAAATCACCGTGGTGGGCACCTGCACCGCGATGCGATCGTGCTCGAAGCGGATGGCACGTGCCGCCGGGTCGCTTGGCGTGGGCGGCCGCAGCGGCGAGGCACGGTAATAGTTGAGCGGCCCGGTGAGGCCGCCCGACCACACGGCGCGATGGCAGGCGCGGGCCGCATCGTCGAGCCACGCCCCGCCGCCCATGCGGGTCAAGAGCGGCCACATCCGTGCGTAGTCGTCCTGCGCCAGCAGGGCCTCGGCATCGGGGCGGCAGAAGAAGTTCATATAGGAGCTCGCGGCTTGCTGTGCTGGGTCGTCTTGCAAGTCGCGCAAGAAGGGGCCGGGGTGGGGCGCATTCAGCACCACCAGCCGGCGCAGCAAATGCGGCGACCCGATGGCCAGACCCCAGGCCAGGGCGCCGCCCCAGTCGTGCGCAATGACGGCTTCGGCCGGTGCGCCCGCGGCCTCGATCAGCGCGGCGACATCGGCCACCAAGTGCTTGGCGCGGTAAGCCTCGGTCTCTGGCGGCGAGGACGAAGCGGCGTAGCCGCGCAAGTTGGGCGCGATGCAGTGAAAGCGTGCACCGAAGTGCTGCAGCAATTCGTCCCAGATAAATGCGCCCTGCGGAAAGCCGTGCAGGAAGACGAGCAAGGGCGCGTCGATCGGCCCCGAGGCGCGGCAGGCCAGGCGGATGCCGTGCGGCAGGGCGAACTCGACTTCACGCATCGCGGTGTTCATGGAGTGGCCACGCGTGTGTGCGGGTGCATCAGGGCCTGCTCTCGCACGCTGCGGAAACGGCGGAGTCGGCGGTGTCGGCCAAAGCGGTCGCGGAGTCCTTGGGCGCATGGGCCCAGCCGTGCAATAGCAGCGCCGCATCGTCGATGCCGCGGCGGCTCAGCGCCGAAAAGAGGCAGATGCTCAGGTCGGCCTCGTCGGTGGCCAGGTCGGCCAGCACCTGCTGCGCCTTCACG
>JANONH010000223.1:0-1826 GCA_031420735.1 Methylibium sp. | reverse complement strand
TCTTCAAGGGAGTGCCGCAGGTCGTCGCGGCCGGCAAAGAAAAGAGCAAGCGCCACCACCGCCAAGCCCACCAAGGCCAGCGAGTTGTGGCTGATCTCGAGGAGCCCATTGCCCGCGTCTTTCAAGAACACCCCGATCGGGCGTCCGACGCGGGTGCCCAGACGGCTCAAGGATCGATGCGCCGATTCGGTGAACGCTGTCATGCCTCTCCTTTCGATGAGCGCGGGGCGCCGGGTCGAAACCCGGTAGCCCGCGGCGATAATTGATTGGGACCGGGGCCGTGTGGGCCCCCGACACTCTTAATCATCGGCAGCGTCGCGCCTCGAATGCCGGCGCGGGTTTATCCCAGGACGGGAAGATGATCGCAGTGTAGGAAGGCTGAAAATAACCAGTCAAGCCTTTAAATTCGTTCTCTTATACGAAAAAACGAATGAAGTACCGAGACCTGCGTGACTTTGTCGACGGCCTTGAGGCAACTGGCGAGCTCAGGCGGGTCGCAGAGCCAGTGTCCACGCGGCTTGAAATGACAGCGCTCAGCAACAAGGTGTTGCAGCGAGCGGGGCCGGCGCTGCTTTTCGAGCACCCTGTATCGGGGGCAATTGCTTACAAATTTCCGGCCCTGACCAACCTGTTTGGCACCCCCGCTCGCGTGGCCCGCGGCATGGGCGCCAAAAGCCCCGCGGAGCTGCGCGACATCGGCCGTGTGCTCGCGAGCCTTAAGGAGCCTGAGCCGCCCAAGGGTTTTAAGGACGCTGGGCGCCTGTTGCAGATGGCCAAGGCCTTGTGGGACATGAAGCCGGCCGTGGTTCGTGCGCCGGTTTGTCAAGAGGTCGTGCTCGAAGGCGCCGAGGTGGACCTGGGGCTGCTGCCGGTGCAGACCTGTTGGCCGGGCGACGCCGGGCCGCTCATTACCTGGGGCTTGGTGGTCACGCGCGGGCCGCAGCACCTGCCCAATGCCCGGCGCCGGCAGAACCTGGGCATCTATCGCCAGCAGGTCATCGGTCCGCGACAAACCATCATGCGCTGGCTTGCCCACCGCGGTGGCGCGCTCGATTTTCGTGAGTTTGCGCTCGCCAACGCGGGGCAGGCTTTCCCCTTGGCGGTGGCGCTCGGCGCCGACCCGGCCACCATTTTGGGTGCCGTGACGCCGGTGCCAGACAGCCTGAGCGAGTACCAGTTCGCCGGCCTGCTGCGCGGCAGCCGCACCGAAGTGGCAACGTCCGGTGTCGGCGAGGGCGAATGGAAGTTGCAGGTGCCCGCCAGCGCCGAGTTCGTGCTCGAAGGGCACATCCCGGTGGCGGCGCAGGGCTACACCGGGGTCAGCGCGCACGGCGTGGCCCTCAAGGAGCAGGCTGGCTACCTCTACGCGCTCGAAGGCCCGTTCGGCGACCACACCGGCTATTACAACGAGCAGGACTGGTTCCCGGTGTTCGAGATCAGCCGCCTGACCCGCCGCAAAGACCCGATCTACCACTCCACCTACACCGGCAAGCCGCCCGACGAGCCGGCGATCCTCGGCGTGGCGCTGAACGAGGTGTTCGTGCCGATCCTGCAGAAGCAGTTTGCGGAGATCGTCGACTTCTACCTGCCGCCCGAGGGCTGCAGCTACCGGATGGCGATCGTCAGCATCAAGAAGAGCTACCCGGGCCACGCGAAGCGGTTGATGTTCGGCATCTGGAGCTTTCTGCGCCAGTTCATGTACACGAAGTTTATCGTCGTGGTCGACGACGACATCGACATCCGCAACTGGCAAGAAGTGGTGTGGGCCATCACCACCCGCATGGATCCGGTGCGCGACACCACGCTGGTCGAACAGACGCCAATCG
>JANONH010000222.1:0-1530 GCA_031420735.1 Methylibium sp. | reverse complement strand
GCTCGTCGAGCAGCGCCTTTCACAGATCAACGGGCAGCAGACGCAGGGCGCCGCGGCTGCATCATCGAACCCGACCAATCGTGGTGTTGTCCAGCCGTCGCAATTCAGGCGCGTACCACGCTCCAACGACACCGCCTGATCGACGGCGGCACCAAACAAGACGATCCTGAGCAGGCCTGATGAAACCCCACTACTTCGCTTCACTATTGCCAGAACTGGCCACGCGCGCAGCTCGTGCAACGATTAGCAAGCTCGGCTTCTCCAACCCGCCACTTCGAAAACACCTTCTCGAAGCTTTCGCTCAAGGGTATGGCGAGACGGGCTGCTTCCTCGGTGACCCGGTCTTTGAGGCGACATTCGGCTGGAAGCCTGCGGACACCACCATGGATGCGCTCGCAAAGAGCTTGCTGCATCCGGATCTTGTAGATGCCATGGACAAGCCTTGGGGCGAAACCGGCACGGAGTATCAGTTCCCGCGATCGGCGAGGCCCTATACCCATCAACTGACTGCCTGGAAGGCACTGCTGGCACCAGGCTATCAATCGGTGGTCGTCACCAGTGGCACAGGGTCTGGAAAGACCGAGTGCTTCATGGTCCCGGTGCTGAGCAGCCTTGCTCACGCGCGGGCCAAGGAGCCTGACGTTCGCGGCGTGCGGGCTCTGTTCCTTTACCCGCTCAACGCACTGATCCAAAGCCAGCGCGAGCGGTTGCGTGCCTGGACCGGGCCGTTCGGGGGGGACATTCGTTTCTGTCTCTACAACGGCATGACGCCGGAGCAGGCGAAGGCAGAACGCTTTCGCGAGGCCCCGAACGAGGTGCACGACCGCGCAACGTTGCGCAAAGCACCGCCACCGATTCTGGTGACGAACCCGACCATGTTGGAGTACATGCTGGTTCGGGCGCAGGACGCATCGATTCTGGAGCAGTCTCAGGGCAAGCTTGAGTGGATCGTCTTGGATGAAGCGCATAACTACATCGGCTCTCAGGCCGCAGAACTTGCGCTACTCCTTCGCCGCGTGCTGCACGCGTTCGGTACCGACGCGGAGCGGGTGCACTTCGTTGCCACATCGGCAACGATTGGATCTGGCGACCCGAAAGCCAAGATTCAGCTGCAAGAGTTCCTCGCAAATCTGGCAGGAGTCAGCTCAGACCGGGTGGTGGTGGTCGAGGGCGAGAGGGAGGTTCCTCGAATCGATGTGTCGGTCGATCCGTCGATCGCATCAGCATCTGTGGCCTCGCTTGCAGGCATTGCGGAGCCCGAGGGGCGGTATCGCAGGCTTTCTGTACACCCGATCGCCCGAAGGCTCCGGGATCTCTTCGTCCCCGCTGTCAGCAAGCAGAGCTACCAACCACTCACCGCCATCAAGGCAGCATTGCATGCAAGTGGTCGCCCCAACACCGATGATGCGGCATTGGAGTGGCTGGACTTGTTGACGAGCGCCACCGACGGCAGTAGCCGAGGGGCTGCACCCTTCCTGCCGTTGCGCCTGCATGCCTTTCACAACACGCTGAATGGCCTCTGGGCATGCG
>JANONH010000221.1:0-2114 GCA_031420735.1 Methylibium sp. | reverse complement strand
CGCTGCGCCAGGCCTTCGACGATGGCGGTCTTGCCCACGCCCGGCTCGCCGATGAGCACCGGGTTGTTCTTGGTGCGCCGCTGCAGCACCTGGATGGCGCGGCGGATCTCGTCGTCGCGGCCGATCACCGGGTCGAGCTTGCCCTGGCGGGCGCGCTCGGTGAGGTCGGTCGTGTATTTTTTCAGCGCCTCGCGCTGGCCTTCGGAGTCGGCCGAGTCGACCTTCTGGCCGCCGCGCACCGTGACGATGGCCGACTCCAGCGATTTGCGATTGAGACCGTTGGCACGTGCGAGCTTGGCGGCATCGCCTTTGTGGTCGGCCAGCGCCAGCAGGAACAACTCGCTGGCGATGAACTGGTCGCCGCGCTTGATGCCCTCCTTTTCGGCCGACTGCAGCAGGGCCACCATTTCACGGCCGGCCTGGACGCCTTCGTTGCCTTGCACCTGCGGCAGCTTGGCCATTTCGCCGTCAAGCGCAGCGCGCAGGGCGGTGGTGTTGACGCCGGCACGCTCGAGAAGGCTTTTGGGGCCCTCGGCCTGCTCGAGCAGCGCCGCCAGCAGGTGGGCCGGTTCGATGTAGGGGTTGTCGCGCCCGAGCGCGAGCGTCTGTGCTTCGCCCAGGGCTTCTTGGAACTTCGTGGTGAGCTTGTCGAGTCGCATACGCAATTCCTTCGGATTCACCGAGAGATGGTTGCGCAGCGTGACATTTCAAGCCGAGCGTGGCTTGACCGGGCGCAAAGCCCGCAGCGGCTTGCACGGACGGCAAAGACGAAAACCCTTGCGGCGAACCGATCAATGCGCAGTGAGCCCAGGTCACTGCCTCTTGCGCTGCGCTCGACCTGCGTTGCCGAGGCGACGGCCTCGCTCAGCGCGCCGCCACCGCGGCTTGCCCGATCGCCCAGCCGAGCGCCGCGGCGGCAAGCGCGCCGAGCACGTGCACGAGCGTGTGCGCGGCCGCGAGCCACAGCGCGCCGCGTTGCAACAGCAGCAGCGACTCCACGGAGAACGCCGAGAAGGTGGTGAAGCCGCCGAGCACGCCCGTTACCAGCAGCAGGTGGAGCAGTTCATTGGGTCGCTGCGAGAACCAGGCCGCGGCCATGCCGATGGCCAGGCCGCCGACGGCATTGACCATCAGGGTGCCCAGTGCAAAGCCGTTCCACAGCGGGTTGAGCCAAAGGGCGACGAACCAGCGCAGCAAGCCGCCGAGCGCGGCACCGGCCATGACGCACAGCGCCTGCGGCCAAGCCGCGGCCAAGGCGCTCAAGCGTTGCTCGCCGGCAGACCCCAGCGGCGCGCCGCGGCGTCGTCGCTCACCCGCGCGTCGACCCAATGCGCACCCTTCGAGGTGTGCTCTTTCTTCCAGAACGGCGCCTCGGTCTTGAGGTAGTCCATGATGAATTCACAGGCCTGGAAAGCCTGCCCGCGGTGCGCCGAACTCACCGCCACGAGCACGATCTGCTCGCCCACCCGAAGCGAGCCCACGCGGTGGATGACGCGCGCGCGGCGGATGTCGAAGCGGCGCTCGGCCTCGTCGATCATGGCGTCGATCGCGCTCTCGGTCATGCCGGGGTAGTGCTCGAGTTCCATGCGCTCGATCTCGGCCGCAGCCGGGCCGTCGGCGGCGTTGCGGCCACGGACGGTGCCAACGAAGCTGGCCATGGCGCCGACCCCGCCGTCGCCGTCGCAGAGCGCACGGAGTTCGGCCGAGACGTCGAAATCTTCAAGCTGGATGGTGACTCGCGCGGTGTCCATGCCGCCCGATCTTACCGAGGCCGGCCACGGCCAGCCTGCTGGCGAGGGCGCGATATGGCGCCACGAGCGGGCATGACGGATGGGTTCACATCCTCTCAAGACACTTCGTCGGTGCGTCGCAACCGCACGCACTGGGCGTGCACATAGTAGCGGTCGAGCTGGCATTGGTTCTTCATGCACTGGTAGAGCGCGAAGTTGCTGCGCGGTGCGCAGGCCCCGGCCGGCGTCAGCGAGGGCGGCGGCTCGGCCGCGCGTTGTGCCACGGCCGGCTCGCGCGGCATGGCGCGGGGAGCGGCAACGGCCCGTGCTGGCGCCGTCCCGAGCGCGGCGTTGCGCGCCGCTGCGGCGCCCGGCGCACGCGGC
>JANONH010000220.1:0-5000 GCA_031420735.1 Methylibium sp. | reverse complement strand
GAGGAGGCCGGGCAGCGCCCGGCCGGGGGACATGAGCGCAGCACAGCGCCACAGTCGGCTTCGCTGCCGCACAAAAATGCCGTGGCAAGGCACAGCCCGGGACAGGGCACGAGCGCGACACCAACGCAAGGCACCCCGCTCGAGCGCGCCCAAGCGCCGCTTCCTGCTGAAAACCGCGCCGCCTCCTGCTCGGAAGCTCAGCAGCTTCCTGCTCGGACGCTCAGCCGCCTCATTTCAGAGTCAAAGCCGCTCGAACACCGCTGCAATCCCCTGCCCGCCACCGATGCACATGGTCACCAGTGCGTAGCGCTTGGAGGTGCGGTGCAGCTCGTACACCGCCTTGGTGGCCAGAAAGGCGCCTGAGCAACCAATCGGGTGGCCCAGCGCAATCGCACCGCCGTTCGGGTTGACCTTCTTCAAATCGAACTCCAGGCCGCGCGCCACTGCAATGGCTTGCGCCGCGAAGGCTTCGTTGCTCTCGATCACGTCCATCTGGTCAAGCGTGAGACCGGCCTTCTTGAGTGCCAGCTTGGTGGCCGGGATCGGCCCTTCGCCCATGATCTCGTTGGGCACGCCCGCCACCGCGTACGACACCAGCCGCGCCATCGGCTTGTGGCCGGCGGCGGCAGCCACCGCGGCGTCGGCCAGCACGAAAAAGGCCGCGCCGTCGTTGATGCCCGAGGCGTTGCCGGCGGTCACCGAGCCGCCTTCTTTCTTGAAGGCCGGCTTCATCTTGGCCAGCGTCTCCATGGTGGTGTTGGCCTTGACGTGCTCGTCGGTGTCGAAGGTGACCTCGCCCTTCTTCGTCTGCTTGACGATGGCCACGATCTGCGACTTGAAACGGCCCTCGGCGATGGCGGCTGCGGCCTTGCGGTGCGACTCCACCGCCAGCGCGTCTTGCTCCTCGCGCGTGATGCCCCACTTGGTACACAGGTTCTCGGCGGTGATGCCCATGTGGCCGACGCCGAAGGGGTCGGTCAGGGTGGCGACCATGGTGTCGATGAGCTTGGTGTCGCCCATGCGCGCGCCGGTGCGCATGGCGGTCGACAGGTAGCCGCCGCGGCTCATCACTTCCACGCCGCCGCCGACGCCGTAGTCGCAGTCGCCGAGCAAAATGTTTTGTGCCGTCGTAATGATGCCCTGCAGGCCCGACGAGCACAGCCGGTTGACCGACATCGCCACCGAATCCATCGGCAGCCCGGCCTGGATCGCGGCCACCCGCGCCACATAGGCGAAGCGGCTCTCGGTGGGAATGGTGTTGCCCACCGTCACGTAGTTGATCGACTTCGGGTCGACGCCCGAACGCTTGACCGCTTCCTTCATGACCGTGCCCGCCAATTCGGCCGGCTCGATGTCGGCGAGCGAACCGCCGAATGTCCCGATCGCCGAGCGCGCCGCGCCCAGCACCACCACGTCACGTTTGCTCATCGTTGTGTCTCCTTCGAAAATGCTCGCGCACAGGGTTGAAAACGAGGCCGCAAGCGCCCCGGCCAAGCCAGCCGGGCGCCAAGCGCGCGCCTCACCTTACTCTAGCGCGCCCGCCCTGGACCGCAAGGCGGTCATGCGCTTGGGCGGCGTTGGCATGGGTGCATAAACGACTCGGGCGCAAGGCAGGCAGCAGGCTGGCGCACGGCGGGCCGCTTTAAGCTACAGCTCCAGGCTGTCGATCAGCCGCGTCTTGCCCAGCCGCGCCGCGGCCAGCGCGACCAGCGGTTCGCCGCCGTCCAAGTCGGCCGGGCTCGGCGACTGCAGGTCGCGCCGACGGCGCAGCGCCACATAGTCGGGCCGCCAGCCGCGCGAGACGAGCGCCTGCAGCGCCTCGGCTTCGAGCGCGGCCAGGTCTCGGCTGCCGTCCTTGATGGCGGCCTGCAGGCCGAGCAGGGTGGCATGGAGGCGCGGCGCCTCGGCGCGCTCGGCTTCACCCAGGTAGGCGTTGCGCGAACTCAAGGCCAGGCCGTCCTCGGCGCGCGCCGTCTCGCCCGCCAGCAGTTCGAGCGGCAGCGCGAACTGCCGCACCATCGCGCGCAGCACCAGGAGCTGTTGGTAGTCTTTCTTGCCAAACACCGCCAGGCGCGGCTGCACGCATTGCAGGAGCTTCATCACCACGGTGCAGACGCCGATGAAGAAGCCCGGACGGAAATGGCCTTCGAGCACATCGCCCAGTGCGGGCGATGGCAGCACCCTGAAGCTTTGCGGCTCGGGGTAGAGCTGGGCCTCCTGCGGCGCGAAGACGATGTTGCAGCCCACGCTTTGCAGGCGTTCGCAGTCGCGCTCGAGCGTGCGCGGGTAGAGCTCGAAGTCTTCGTGGGGCGCGAACTGCAGGCGGTTGACGAAGATGCTCGCCACCACCGGGCCGCCCTGCTCGCGCGCCAGCTTGGCCAGTGCCAGGTGGCCCTCGTGCAGGTTGCCCATGGTCGGCACGAACGCCGCCGGCGTGGCACCGGCCAGGGCGCGCCGCAGGTCGGCGATGGTGTGGACGACGCGCATGGGAGGCTCGGGCGCGCCAGTGCTAGTAGCCGTGCAGCGCGTCGCTCGGGAAGCTGCCGTCCTTGACGCAGCGCACGTACAAGGCCACCGCCGCTTCGATGGACGGCGCGCCCTGCATGAAATCGCGCACGAAGCGCGGCAGCTTGCCGCGCGTGATGCCGAGCAGGTCGTGCAGCACCAGCACCTGACCGGCGGTGGCCGCACCGGCGCCGATGCCGACGGTCATGAGGCCGGGGTTGTCGGCCTGGACGTCGCGCGCCACCGAAGTTGGCATGAGCTCGAGCACCATCATTGCGGCGCCCGCTTCGGCCAGCGCCTTGGCGTGGCGGCGCAGGGTGGCCGCGCCCGCTTCGTCCCTGCCCTGGATGCGGTAGCCGCCCAGGGCATGCACGCTCTGCGGCGTGAGGCCCAGGTGGGTGCACACCGGCACGCCGCGCTCGACCAGGAAGTGCACCGTCTCGGGCGTCCAGCCGCCGCCTTCGAGCTTGACCATCTGCGCGCCCGCCGCCATCAGCGTGCCAGCATTGCGCAGTGCCTGCACCGGGTTCTCCTGGTAGCTGCCAAAGGGCATGTCGGCGATGAGGAAGGCGCTCTTGTTGCCGCGCGCGGTGCTGCGCGTGTGGTAGCCGATCTGCTCCATGGTCACCGAGAGCGTGTTCGACTGGCCCTTCAAGACCATGCCGAGCGAGTCGCCCACCAGGATGCAGTCCACGCCGGCGGCGTCGACCAGCGCGGCGAAGCTGGCGTCGTACGCGGTCACCATGGCGATCTTCTCGCCGCGCGCGTGCATTTCGCGCAGGCTGTGCAAGGTGATCGGCTTGCGGGCGGCGGTTTGCTCGGCGGGGGAGGAATGGCTGCTCATGAAGCTCGGGGCCGGGTGGGCGCGGATTCTAGGTTGCGGCCCGGCGCGCAGCGGCGTCGGTTGGGTTCACGACGGCTCATAAGCCAGCCGCACGTAAAGCGGCGCGAAGGCTTCGGCCTGCGTGATCTCGATCAGGTGCTCGCGCGCCAGCTCGAGCATGGCGATGAAGGTGACCACCATCACCGGCGCACCACCCTGCATGTCGAACAGGTCTTCGAACATCGCGAAGCGCCGACCCTGCAGCCGCCGCAAGACCTGGCTCATGTGCTCGCGCACCGAAAGCTGCTCGCGGCGGATGGTGTGGTGCTGGGTGAGGCCGGCGCGCCGCAGGATGTCGGCCCAGGCGTCGCGCAAGTCGGCAGCAGTGACGTCGGCCAGGCGCAGGGCGGATTCGCCGGCATGCACCTGGGCACGCTGGAAATCGCGCCCGAGCTGCGGCAGCCGGTCCAGGCCCGCGGCGGCCTGCTTCATGCGCTCGTACTCGAGCAGGCGGCGCACCAGGGCCGCGCGCGGGTCTTCGGCTTCCTTGCCCGCTTCGGCGCGGCGCGGCGGCAGCAGCATGCGCGACTTGATCTCGATCAGCATCGCCGCCATGAGCAGGTACTCGGCGGCGAGTTCGAGATTGCGCTTCCTGATTTGCTCGACGTAAGCCAGGTACTGGCGCGTCACGTCGGCCATCGGAATGTCGAGGATGTTGAAGTTCTGCTTGCGAATGAGATAGAGCAGCAGGTCCAGCGGGCCCTCGAAGGTTTCGAGGAACACCTCCAGCGCGTCGGGCGGAATGTAGAGGTCGGTGGGCAGCGCGAACAGCGGCTCGCCGTAAAGGCGCGCCAGCGCGATCCGGTCGACCACCTCGGGCGCGTCGCCCGGCTCGGCCAGCGCGATGTCGGCACTTCTCACGGGCAGGGCGGGCTCAGCTCGACGATCCTGCGGGCACCGTGCGCGGGCCGTCGCTCACGTCTTGGTCTGGTAGACGTAGGGTTGCTGCGCCACATTGGCCTCGCGCTGGTCGGCCAGCACCTGGCGGTCCAGCGGCCGGTCCCACAGCAGCGCCCGCCCGCGGCGCTGCCTTTCTTCAAGCTGCGGGTCGCGCGCCTTCAGGCTGTCGATCAGCTCGGTGGCGTCGGAGCGGTAGGGTTTCCAGAACATCGGCATGGCAAAGCGCTCGCAGTGAAGCCGCGCATTTTAGGCGGCGGCGAGACACGGCCCCGCAGCGCTTGCACTGGCCCGGCCGGCCAAGCGGCGGCCGCGGACCGGCTTGCCGGGCCGCCAGCGGCGCCCCCTTGGGGGAGCGGCGAAGCCACAACGGGGGGGATGCATCTCAGACGGATGGCGTTCGAACGGATGACAACGGCGGTCTGCGAACCGCCTTGTTGCCGAAGCTCAGGGGCCGCTTTCTGAGTCGATATCGCGCTTGGCCCGAGGGCGGCGCGGCGCCCGCGCTCATGCCGGGGTACCAGAAATCGCTCGGTCGCCGCACCGCCCTCGGGCCTGGGCGGCTTCTCCTCTCGCGCCGAACAAGAACAACCGCAAAGGCTTTGGTCGGGCCGCGGGCACAGCGCATTGGCGCAGCCGCAGATTTCGAAGTGCCGACGCTGGCATGGCCGCAGTGGGCGGGCTAGGAGCCTGGGCGGCAGAAATCTGCCGAGCG
>JANONH010000219.1:0-8178 GCA_031420735.1 Methylibium sp. | reverse complement strand
CGAATAGCCGCCAGCTCCGGCATGGGTGTCGATGAGCCAGTAGGGCTTGTCTTTCTGGGCCATGTGGCGCAACACATGGGTGAGCACGGTGTGCTTGAGGACGTCGGCATGGTTGCCGGCGTGGAAGGCATGGCGGTAGGCAAGCATGGGCGATTGTCGCGCGCGCGAACCGCTGGGCGGCGGCGGGTGTCGAGGCGGGCTCGTGCTGTGTGCTGGGAGCGATGCCAGCCGTGGCGCTGTGCGGTGCTGCGGTGATGTGCTGCGGCGAGATGGCGCGGGAGCGAAGCCGACTGTGGCGCTGTGCTCCGCTCATGTCCCCCGGCCGGGCGGTGCCCGGCCTCCTCCTTTACTTCGCTGTGCACAGCGCCACAGCCGGCTTCGCTCTGGCGGCGTGGCTTCTTCTTCGCGCTTGCTGATTTCTGTGCCTGAACTGGAGTCCGCAGGCTGGCGATGCCGAACGGGTAAAGCGGGTTCAGGTCGCGCGTTTTTGCATGAAGACGCCGCTCAGCGGGTCGGGCAGGTAGCGGTCGAGCGGACCGCGAGGTGCGTAGCCGAGCACTCGGTAGAGGCCGAGCTGTGCTGGCGCACGCCGGTCTCGAGCATGAAACAGTCGTGCCCGCGGGCCTGGGCCTGTTTCGAGAAAGTCGACGAGCGACTTGGCCGCGCCCTGGCCGCGGTACTCGGGCCGAACGAACAGGCGCTGGAGCTTGGCGTGTTCGGGCGCAAGGAGCACCGCAGGCGATGGCATCGCCTGCGGTGCTGCGCACCACGGCGAACTTTGCGTCGGCTTCGCCGAGTCGGGCGAGGTCGACGCCGTGGTGGCTGGGCGCCGGGTCGAGCGGCTTTTGGTAGGCGTCGAGTGCGTCGATGAGGCGGCGCACGTCGGGCGGGTCGGGTGGCTCGGCCTGGATGCGCATGGCGCTGGGTGCGACCTGGGGCTCGAGCGGCTGCGGCGCTCAGCGCAACAGCCGCTCGGCCAGGCCTTTGCAGGGGTCGGGTCGCTCGAGCGCCGGGGTCGGCCAGGTTTCGTCGAATCCCACTGCCCCGGCGCCCACCTCGCCGCCGGCGGCGAGCTGCACGGTGCGAAGGCGCGGTGCCCCGGCGGCACGCAAGTGCAGCGGCGCGCCGCGGCTCGCGTCGACGTGGTTGGCGCCGGCCACCAGCAGCGCCACTTGCCCGGGGCGCGCGAGCGCCTGCAACGTGTTGGCCAAGGCGCGGTCGCGGGCGATCTGCACGCGCGTCATGCCCGGCCACTGCGACTCGGGCAGCAGGCCGCAGTGGCCCTCGCGCACGTCGGTGACGAGCCGCTCGTGCACCGCCGGCTCGACAGTGGCGTCGAGCGACGCATCGCCGGCTGCCTCGCGCAGCGCGGCGCGCGGCAGGTTGGCACCGACCACCGGCACGCCCGCGCGCACGGCGCTCATCACGATCGGGCCGTAGGCGGACCAGGGCCAGCCGCGCTCGTCCCATGCGAGCGCGGCGCGCGCTTGGGCTTCGCTGGCTGCCGCCGGCAGGCCCGCCGTGCTGCGGCCCCGTTCGGCCATTTCAAGCGCGACCGCGGCCAGACGCCCCTGGCCGGCAAGATGCGCCGTCACGCGCGCGGCCAGGCGCTGGTGCTGGCGCGCGTCGTGCTGCTCGCCGAGCAGCAGCAGCTCGGCCGCCGGCCAAGTGGCGTCGCGCTCGAAGCTCAGTCCCGCCGGCATGGGCGCGCAGCCGACCAGCGCGACCAGCGCAAGCGCGCACGCCCAGCCGGCCCGTCGCGCATCACGGCTCTCGAGCCGACCGCCGCGCCGGCTCGGGTGCACGATCATTGGTGCACCCTTCGCGCTCTGCGTGCTGTCCCGCCAGGCGAAAGCGAGCCCGCCTTCATGCGGCCGTGCAGTGTGCTCGGTGGCGCACCCTTCGCGCTCTGCGCTGTCCCGCCAGGCGGGAGCGAGCCCTCCTTCGGGCGGCCGTGCGGAGTGCTCATCGCGGCCGGCCCATCACGGCACGGAACAACTCGGCCAGCCCGACCTCGCGCGGCCCGGGCACCAGCTCGAAAGGCTCGCCCGCGGCGATGAGCCCCGGCGAGCGCACGGCGAGATAGCAGCCGCAGTAACCCGACCGCGTCATGAGCTGGGCGGCCTGCTCGAAACCCATGACCGCGTTGAACTTGTAGCAGGGCTTGCGCGGCGCCGAGACGGCCAGTTCGCAGCGCCCGAAGCGCAACAGGTCGCCGACCCACAGCTCGCCCTCGAGGACGCCCGCCAGGGTGAGGTTCTCGCCCATGAAACCATGCGCAAGCGGCGCGCCCCACGGTTGCTGGCCGGCTTGCGCGCGCACGGTCTGCCAGAACGCATAGTGCTCGACCGGGTAGGCATAGACGGCCTTGTCGAGGCCGCCGTGCACGCTCGGGTCGGCCTGTTCGTCGCCGGCCAGGCCGAGCGGGCCGACGGCGACCTCGCCGTCCACCGCGCGCTTGGCGATGCCGCTCATGACGCGGCGCTCGCCGCCCACGGCCAGCGGCGCGGCGACGGCGCGGTTGACGCTCACCACCTCGCGGCGGCTCATGCGACGCCTCGGCGCCGCAGCAGCCGGGGCCAAGCGCCGCCCACACGCTGGGCCGTGCCAGCCTGCCGCCTCGGCGGCTCGGCCGATGCGGCGCGCGAGGCCGCCTCGGCTTGTACGAAAACCGCGCTCGCTCGAAGCTTCATCACGCCAAACCTTTTTCATCGTGCACGGAAGCGGCGCGCCCTTCGACCGCCACCGCCTTGAAGCTTGCCACCAGACGCTCACCCACACGCAGGCCCAGGGCATGCACCGAGCGCTGCGTCACCAGCGCCCAGATGCGTTCGCCGGGACGCGCGCCTTCGGCCAGGGCCAGCTCCACGGCGGCATAGGGCGCATCGCGTTCGAGCACGCGCAGCACCGTGCCCTGCAACTGGTTGCTCGAGCTGGATTCGAGCACGCCGCGCTGCAGCGTTACGTCGCGCGCGCGGATGCGCAGTCGCACGCCGCTTGCGACCGCAGCCTCGATGCGCGGCACCGTCACGCGCTGGCCGGCCACGCTCACCTCGCTCAACTGCCAGTCCTGCAAATGCGCTTCGATGCGGCCGGCCAGCACGCTGCCGGCCTCGAAGCGCCCGACCACGGGGCCAAGCGCCAGGTCCGACAGCACCTCGAGCGCGTTGCCGCTGGCGGCAACACGGCCTTCGGCAAGCAGCACCACGCGGTCGGCCAGGCGCATCACCTCGTCCATCTGGTGGGTGACGTAGAGGATGGGCAGGTTCAGCCGCCCGGGCAACTCCGCCAGGTAGCCCAGCAGTTCGTGGCGCCGCGGCGCGTCGAGCGAGGCGAGCGGCTCGTCCATCAGCAACGCGCGCGGCCGCGCCAGCAGCGCACGGCCGAGCGCGACGCGCTGGCGCTCGCCGCCCGAGAGGCCGTGAGGGCGGCGCGTGAGCAGACTGCCCAGGCCGAGCAGCTGGACCACGTCGTCGAACTGCGGGCCAACGGCGCCGCGCGGGGCGCGGCGCAGACCGTATTCAAGGTTGCCGCGCACGCTGCGGTGGGGGAACAGGCGCCCGTCCTGAAACACGACGCCCAGGCGCCGCTCGGCCGGTGCCAGGCAAACGCCGGCCGCGGCGTCGAACAGGGTTCGGCCGTCGAGCCGCACCGTGCCCGAAGCCGGCCGCAGCAGCCCGGCCGTGGCCTGCAGCAGGCTGGTCTTGCCAGCACCGCTGCGGCCGATGAGCGCGGTGATGCCCTGCGCGGGCACGTCGAAGGCGGCGCTGATCGGCAGCTCGCCACGCAGCAAGCGCAGGTCGATCGCCAGGCTCACTGGGCGCGCTCCCTGGCGCGCACGCGGCGCGCGGCGGCGCACCGCGCCAAGGGCAGGCCCATGCAGCAGCGTTTGCGCCGCGCGCCCTGCGGCCTGCGCGCCGCGTGGCCGTGCGGCGCGCTTTTTGGCGCACCCTTCGCGCTCTGCGCTGCCCCGCCAGGCGGGAGCGATCCCTCCTTCGGGTGGCCGTGCAAAAGGCTCATGGCGGCGCCTGCCCGAGCCAGCGCGCCACGCGCCTGTGGCTCCACTGCGCAAGCGCCAGCGCAGCCACGGCGAGCGCCACCGACAGCGCCACCAGGCGCGCCGCGGCGGCTTCGCCCCCGGCGCTCTGGAGTGCGCTGTAGATGGCCAGCGGCAGGGTCTGCGTCTGCCCCGGCACATTGGAGACGAAGGTGATGGTGGCGCCGAATTCGCCCAGCGAAGCGGCAAAACCCAGCACCGCTCCGGAGAGCAGGCCGGGTGCGGCCAACGGCAGGGTGACGCTGGCAAGCGCGTCGAGCCGCGAGGCGCCGAGCGTGCGCGCCGCGTCTTCCAGACCGCGGTCCACGGCCTCCAGGGCCTGGCGCACCGCACGCACCATGAGCGGCAACGACATCACGGCCGCCGCCAGCACGGCACCGCGGAAACTGAAGACGAAGGCGATGCCGAAATTTTCGAACAGCCAGCGCCCGATCGGGCCGTGGCGCCCGAAGCCGAGCAGCAGCGCATAGCCGATCACCACCGGCGGCAGCACCAGCGGCAGGTTGACCAGCGCCTCGAGCAGCGCCTTGCCGGGCCAGCGCCCGCGTGCCAGCGCCAAGGCCAGCAGCACCGCCAGGGGCAGGCTGAGAAGAGTCGCCACGCCCGCCACCCGCAGACTCAGCCACAGTGCCTCGCGCTCGACTTCGCTCATGCGCCGGGCCCGCACGGCACCACGAGCCCTGCGCCTTGGCCGACTCCCGGCCAGGGTGTCGGTGCGCTGTGCGCTGTCCCGCCAAGCGGGAGCGAGCCCTCCTTCGGGCGGCCGTGCGGAGTGCTCAATGGGGCACCCTTCGCGCTCTGCGCTGTCCCGCCAAACGGGAGCGAGCCCTCCTTCGGGCGGCCGTGCGGTGTGCTCAGTGGGGCACCCTTCGCGCTCTGCGCTGTCCCGCCAAGCGGGAGCGAGCCCTCCTTCGGGCGGCCGTGCGGAGTGCTCATCGCCCCGCGCCGGGCTCGAAGCCGGCCTCGCGCAGCAGCGCCTGGGCGGCCGGCTCGAACAGATGCGCATGAAAGCGACGCGCGCTTGGGCCGGCACCGCGCAGCAGCGCTGCGGGGTAGACGATGGGCGGATGGCTTGCCGCCGGGAACAGCGCAAGTACCCGCACCTTGCCCGACTGCAAGGCGTCGGTGCGGTAGACGATACCCAGCGGCGCCTCGCCCCGCTCCACCAGCACGAGCGCGCCGCGCACGTTGTCGGCCAGCGCCAGGCGCGATTTAAACGCCTCCCACACGCCCAAAGACGTGAGCGCCGACTGCGCGTAACGACCAGCCGGCACGTGGGCCGGGTCGCCGGTAGCGAGGCGCGCCTCGGGTTTGGCGAGCCCGAGGCGCAGCGCCGCTTGCACGGCTGCGGCGGTTTCGGCGGGCGGCCGCCCGGCCGGTACTGCCGAGGCCGCCGCTTCGACTGCGTCGTCGATGCCACCGCGGAGAGCGATGAGCGCGAGCCGATTGCCCGCCAGGCTGCGCCGCGTCCCGGGCTCGACATGCCCGCCTGTTTGAAGCACCTCGATCCAGGCCTCGTCCGCGCTGATGAATAGCTGTGCGGGGGCGCCTTGCTCGACCTGGCGCGCCAGCGTCGAGGTGGCGGCGAACGAGAAGCGCGCCGAACCAAACCCCCCTTGTTTGGCGATCGCGCGCAGCACGTCGGTCAGGCTCGCCGCGGCGAACACCACGAACTCTTCCGGCGCCGCTCGAGCGGCACGGCTCGTAACGCCTGCCGCGGCGAGTAGCAGGCAAACGTGCCGGCGAGTGCTTGGCATGGCCTTGCGTCGGGCGTCAAGCGACGTGCCGTTTGCTGCGAAGCTTGCGCCCACAGTCGGCGGCGCGAGCCGGCTGGAATTTGGCAGCCCCCGCCGCGGCAGCAGGCGCACAGGAGTAGGCAGCATTCGCTTCGGCACCCTTCGCGCTCTGCGCTGTCCCGCCATGCGGGAGCGAGCCCGCCTTCGGGCGGCCGTGCGGTGTGCTCATGCAACGCTGCGGTAGCCACGCCCGTAGCCGGCCACGACGCCCTGCCCGTTGTGCCCGGCGAGCCAATTGACCATCAACTTGCCGCCCGGGTGCGGCGCGCGGAAGGCGCGCATGACGTGGTAGGTCACGGCCAGGCGTGCGTCGCCTTCGCTGAGCGCTGCCAAACCCGATTTGCTCCCAAGCGCCTGCCAGACGCCGCGCTCGACCAGCGCATAAGCGCTCAGCGCGCGCGCCTTGGTCAGGACGGCGCTGGCGCCGGTGCCCGCGGTGTGCCACCACGGTGCGGCCGTGCGCGGCCCGACCGCTGCCCACAGCGAGCGCTCCATCAGCTCGACGCCGCTCACCTCGCCGCTGGCGACGTAGGCGGCTTCGCCACGCTCGCCCGCGAGCTTGATGCGCCCGAGCGCAGCCACCACGTCGCGCTCGCCGGCCACGCCGGCCGGGTCGCCGCTGGCGGCGGCGCGCCGGGTCTGGGGGCGGCGCGGAGGGCCGACGAGCAGCAGTGCGGTGTCGGCGATCGGGCGGCGGTCGTGAACCAGGTTCTGCCGGGACAGCGCCAGTTCGATGTCGGGCGCATGCGTGATGGCGGCATCGAGCTCGCCGCGCTCCAGGCGCGCCAGCAAAGCACCACTGGCGCCGGCGCGCCAGGCGATCACGAGGCCGGTGTCGCGCTCGAGCGTTTGCGCCAGGCGTGTGGCCAGGCCCGACAGATAAAGGGCGTCTTCGACACCGACCACGAGGCGCCGCTGCGCCGGTTGCCCGAACGCCGGCCAGGCGAGCGCGGCCAGGCCAGCCAAGAGGAGCCGTCTCGACGCGAAGCGGGGGCCGCCTTGTTTCATGCACCCCATGTTACGGGGGGCCGCACCTTGGCCCCAGCGCCTCGGCGAGCGATCGGCCCAGAAGCCAGTGCTGGCGCCGTTTTGTGCCGGGCTACACCGGCCGGTGGACGCTTGGCAAGCGGGCACGCTGCATGCCGCCATACGCAAACCGCATGCGGCGAATCCGTTCGCGAGCGTTCACAAATCTAAACTGGTTGCAGTCTGCCGAGAGATCCCGCCGGCACCACGGGCCGTTTTGGGCGGCCGTGGTGTCGACGAGATTTCTTGCACTTCGGAGCCTCGATGAACCAACCGCTGATGGAAGGCCTGCGCTCGACCGCGCCGGCTTACGTGAAGAACGCCAAGCTCATCGCCTGGGTGGCGGAAATGGCGGCCCTGGCCGAGCCGGCCTCGGTGCATTGGTGCGACGGCACGCCAGCTGAATACGACCACCTGTGCGGCGCGCTGGTGGCAGCGGGCACTTTTCGCAAGCTCAGCCAGACCCGGCGCCCCAACAGCTACCTCGCCTGGAGCGACCCGAGCGACGTGGCCCGCGTCGAAGACCGCACCTTCATCTGCTCGGCGCACGAGAACGACGCCGGCCCGACCAACAACTGGTGCGCGCCCGAAGAAATGCGCCAGAAGTTGCAGACCGGGCCCAAAGCGCTGTTCAAAGGCAGCATGCGCGGGCGCACGATGTACGTGGTGCCGTTCTCGATGGGCCCGCTCGCCTCGCCCATCGCGCACATCGGCGTCGAGCTGTCCGACTCGCCCTATGTGGCGGTCAACATGCGCCTCATGACGCGCATGGGCAAGCCCGTGCTCGAGGTGCTGGGCGTGGACGGCGACTTCGTGCCCTGCATGCACAGCGTGGGCGCGCCGCTGGCCCCCGGGCAGCAAGACCTGCCCTGGCCCTGCAACCCCACCAAGTACATCGCCCACTTCCCCGAGACGCGCGAAATCTGGAGCTACGGCTCGGGCTATGGCGGCAACGCCCTGCTCGGCAAGAAGTGCTTCGCGCTGCGCATCGCCTCGACCATGGGGCGCGACCAGGGCTGGCTGGCCGAGCACATGCTGGTGCTCGGCGTCAAGAACCCACAAGGCCGCAAGTTCCACGTCGCGGCGGCCTTCCCGAGCGCCTGCGGCAAGACCAACTTCGCCATGCTGGTGCCGCCGGCCGGCTTCGAGGGCTGGGAGGTCACCACCATCGGCGACGACATCGCCTGGATCAAGCCCGGCGCCGATGGCCGGCTGCGCGCCATCAACCCCGAGGCCGGCTACTTTGGCGTGGCGCCGGGCACCAACTTCGAGACCAACCCCAACTGCATGGCCTCGCTC
>JANONH010000218.1:0-5136 GCA_031420735.1 Methylibium sp. | reverse complement strand
AGCCAGTCTTGCAGCGATGCGGGCAGCAGCATCTCTTGCTGCGGTTCGTAGGGGCGGTAGCTGATGGCCATCTGTGTTCAACGATCAGGCCGCTATCGGGTCGTCAGGGACTTCCCTTCTGCCGCCCACACTCCTAGCCGTCATCCAGCCGCGTGACCGAGCGTTCGAAGTGTGCTCTCCGGGCACATGCCAGCGACTGGCGACCGAACTATGGGCAGAGGCGACGGCCTCGACTCAACGGCTCAGCCAAGCAAGGAGCGAACGTGTGCAGGCCCAGCAGGGGAGCGACCGCTTGATGCAGCCGTACCGCCAGCGCATCTACGTGCGACCACCAGGGGAAGTGCTTAGCGCCCGTCTGGATGTACCGCAACTCCTGGTTGCGATTTGCCTTGACGAGCAAGCTGATGGTCTGGTCGTCATCGAGTTGCTCCTCGAAGATATCGAGCAAGCCCAATTCTTTGGATTTTCGATAGCACGCATGCAGATCGTGCCCGAACTTACCCGACAGTTCACTCACCGTCGCGCCTTTGTGGAGCAAATACGCTTTTAAGGTAAGTTCAATCCCGTGCGACGCAAGAAAGTATGCGGGCATAGGCGAGATCGGATTTCTCGGGTGTCGCTCTTTATCGCGTTCATTCACCACCCGAGCAGCGTCGATGTAGTCGTATGCATAGCGCGCCAGACCGGTCGCCGTGGTGCGTTGTTCTTCGGCGAGGTCAGGAGCTTTTTGCTGCCGTTTCATGCAAGCCCTTCATCGAACCGCAATCAGGGAAACCGCGCGGTCTGGAAATGCCTTCAGCAGCTTCTTGTCCACAGTAAACAGTTTCGTGTCGAGCTTGACCGCCAACGCGACGAACTCGCAGTCGTAGGCCGAGCAATCGCTGGTGCGCACGAGCTCGAGCACGGCACGCGAATCGACTTCGAACTCGGAGCCGGCGAGTAAATCTTCCGCCTCGCCTTGAAGCTCGCATGCCTGCTCGAAGGTGAGGGTCTTGCGCCGGAGGTAGCCGGCAAGGATGTTGCGAAACTCACTGCGCCATAGAACGGGGGCAGCCCAATCGCTGTCTTGCTCGAGCAGCGTCTCCACAGCCGCCGTGTACTCGCCTTGCAGGTACAAATACGCGATGACGTTTGAATCGACCACGATCACGAACGCCCTTCCTTCTTGATTGCGTCGATATCGCGCACTCGAAACCTTCCCTGTGGCAGCGCGCCGCGAAGGGCCCGAGCACGGGCCAGGCGCTCGTCGGTGCTGACTTTGCCGGGTACCAGCGCAGCCTCCAGGCACATGATCGCCTCGCTGTTCATGCTTCGCCGGTGCGCCTGAGCCGAAAGCTTGAGCCGGTCGTACACCTCGTCCGGAATGTTCTTCAGAGTCAATGTGGTGGGCATGCGCGTCTCCAACCGAATAGCAACCATTATGGTTTTTTGGCTGGCGGCTCGTCAACGCTCCTTCCGCACTCCGCACTCCGCACTCCGCGCATGCCGCGCCAAACCCCGCTGTCCATTCGCACGCCAGCGAAAACGCCGCTCATGCGGCGCCTGCGTTCTGAATGGTGCGCGGCAATTGAATCGCGGTCGCTCACGCGCAGCGCTTCGCGCCGTTCCAGCTTCCCGCATCGCTCGCACGCCCGGCCGCTTAGCTCGCTAGTGGTTGATCGAATGCTCGTTAAGATCAGATGCGACGCCTCATAGCATTACGAATCATGCGCACCACCATTGACATCGACGACCCAATTTTGAAAGAGGTCAAGCGGCTGCAGCGGCGCGAAGGCAAGTCGCTTGGCCGAATCGTGTCGGACTTGTTGGCGCAGTCGCTGGCCGATGCACGCAAGGCGCCCAAGAGCGGGCCGCAGTTCAGCTGGATCGCCAAGCCGATGGGGGCGCGCGTGGACCTCGGCGACAAGCAGGCGCTGCTCGATGCGATGGACGATGTGACCAACCGGCGCATAGCGCCGTAGGAGCCCCCGTGAGCTTTGGCATCGACGTCGATATCCTGCTCTACGCATCCGATGAAAGCAGCCCGCTGCATGGCAAGGCGTCCGAGTTCCTGCGCCAGTGCGCTGGCGGCCGCGAGGAGAGGTGGCGAAGGGCGTACCCACGAAAGGCAACCTCGTGCCGGACGCTCACCTGGCTGCGCTATTGAGCCAGCATGGTGTGGTGAAGCTCTACACCTGCGACAGGGATTTCAGAAAGTTCACGTTTCTGGATGCGCGAAATCCTCTGCTGTAAACGTAGCGCGTCCCTTGCTTTTCGGCGGTGCAAGTCCGCCGGTGCGCAGCGAAGCTCTAGCGAATTGCCCGCACCTTGGTTGTGCCGCGCTCCGTGCGCGCCTTGAAAAACCGTCTCATGTCCCGCGCTCGAACAAGTCGCCAGGCCCAAGGCCGGGCTGCCGGGCTGCCGGCTGCGACGCCTCATGCTGGCGCAGCGGCGAAGCGAATCACGATGACCATCAGCGAAAGAAAGCAAACGATCTGAACGAAGTAAAACGCAAAACGCACCGCGGTCACCGCATTGGTCTGCACGAAGCACACGTGCACCAGGGACTGCAGCACGCGCGCCACCAAAACCGTCGCCGACAGCGCGTCGACCGCAGGGCCGCCAACGCCACCGGCAAAGAGTGCCAACACGATGGCGCCGAAGACAGGAAGGTTTTCGACGCAATTCGCGTGCGCCCGCATCGCGCGGAGATACCAGTCTTCTCCTTTGACCTTGTCGGCCCTGAAGTCGCTGATCGGTACCCGCCCCGTAAGGATGCGGCTCCATCGGTAAACCCCCACCGTGAACAGCAGCAAAAGCACCGTCCAGGCCGCGAATCCGAGCAGCATAAATATTGCAAGCGTCATGGGCCATTACTCCCCAAAATTGATTGGCGCTGAGCCGGTCGTGCGGTTCCGCGGCACCAATGTACGCGGCATCACCGAGCCGACCGCCGCAGCGGGTGCCGGCCGCTGCGCACCACGGGGTCAAGGCGTGTAGCGCAACGCAGACCTCGCCTCACAGCTCCACCATACGCTGGATGCACGAGAGTTTTCCCGCCGACAAGCCGCTCAGCTGATCTTGATCAACGCGCCCCTCCCACAGCCGGCTTCTCTCGGGCGGCGCTGCGACTCCCCCTCAACCGGTCCAGTTCACCGTGCCCGTCCAGTCGGTGACCAACACGACGATGCCAAACACGATGCGATACCAGGCGAAGGGCACGAAGTCGTTGCTGGCGATGTAGCGCAGCAACCAGCGCACGCACAGCCATGCCGAGAGAAAGGAGAACAGCAGGCCCACGGCGAACATCGGCACGTCGGCGGCCGACAGCAAGGCCCGCTCCTTGATGAGGCTGTAGGCGCCGGCGCCGATGAGCGTGGGCATGGCCAGGAAGAAGCTGAAGTCGGTGGCCGCCTTGCGCGAGAGTCCCAAAAGCATGCCGCCGATGATGGTGGCGCCCGAGCGGCTGGTGCCCGGCACCAGGGCCAGGCACTGCACCAGGCCGACCTTCAGGGCGTCGAGCCGGGTCATGTCGTCGACCGATTGCACGCGCGTTGCGGTGCCGACGCGGCGCTCTGCCCAGAGGATGACGAAGCCTCCGAGGATGAAGGTGCTTGCCACCACCACCGGCGTGAAAAGGTGCGCCTGGATGGCCTTGCCAAACAAGAGGCCCAGCACCACGGCCGGCACGAAGCCGATGGCCACGTTCAAAGCAAAGCGGCGAGCCTTGGCGTCCGAGCCCAAGCCGAGCAGGGTTGCGCGCAGTTTCTCGCCGTAGACCAGCATCACGGCGAAGATGGCGCCGGTCTGGATGGCGATGTCGAAGACCTTGCTCTTCTCGTCATGAAAGCCCAGCAAGGAGCCGGCCAAAATGAGGTGCCCGGTGCTCGAAATCGGCAGGAACTCGGTGAGCCCTTCGACGATGCCCATCACCGCGGCCTTGATCAATAACACTGTGTCCAAGCGATGTCCGGCGTATGAAATGCGGGCGATGTTAGCGAAGACCGCATGACGGCCGAATGAAAGGCCCGCATGGAGCGCGCGGCCCTGTGTCCACAGTTTGCGAAAAACGACGTCTGCGCGAGTTATCGCCTGCGAGCACGCCGATCGACGAGGCCACGCTCTTCTTACAGACCGGCCCGCACGGCCAGTGGCTCGTTCGACGCCGCGAGCGTTGCAGTCTCCGGCAGGACATAAACCACGCCGCGGCCCTGGCCGAGCACCGGCGCCACGATGCCGTCAAAGAACGTCGGCGTCACGACCACGCAGCCGAGCGAGGCGCGGTTGTCATCGGGTGTGGCCGAGGCGAGGCGCTGTTCGCGCTCGGCCTGCGCGGGGCCGGGGCGCACGCGGTGGATCGCCAGACCGGCGTCGTAATCGACCCACACCACCGCCTCGCCCATGAGGTTGCGGCCGGGCTCGGAGGCAAAGCGCCCGGCCGGCGTGGTGCGTTGTAGCTGTGGGATCAATGCGGGCTCGAGCCGGCCGAGGCCGGGCGCGTCGTGGTCGCCGCTGGCCGAGCCGGTGAGCGCGGGCGCAGCGCCCAGCGGCTGCCCCTTCGGGCCGAACACGATCAGCCGCGCAGCTTTTTTGTCGACGATGGCAAAGGGCAGGCCGCGGTTGTCGCTCGACGCGAGGATCCAGTGCAGCGTCTGCTGCACCTCGCGCGAAAGAGCGTCGCCGCCCTCTGCGTTGTCGCTCGCCAAGGCGAGCGATGCCGCCAATATGCACACCACCCCGCAGACCGCTGCCCGCGCCGCTTTCGCCCTGCCGCTCATGCCCACTTCGCCCTTTTCGCGCCAACGAACCCAAAAGAAAGCCGGACCCGAAAGTCCGGCTTAAGTGGGCGAAATGCTAGCGGGCGGCGGGCCGGGCCGCGCGAGCGGGCCCGCAACAAACGCGCGAAGGTCGGGCTTTTTGCATGCGATCGGTCATTTGAAGCCGATGCGAGTCGCGAGCAGCCGGCTGCCGTCGGGCGTGAGCAAGCCTCGCACTTCCAGGTTCGCGCCCGCGAGATTGGCCGCCGTGCCGCCGCTGAACTCGGTCGCGGGGGCGACCAGCGAGTAGACGATGGTGAGGCCGCGCAGCACGAAGCTCAGGCTCGCGGCGTCGGCCGACGTGACGGCGCCGTACAACTCGAACTCTCGCGCCTCGATC
>JANONH010000217.1:0-3848 GCA_031420735.1 Methylibium sp. | reverse complement strand
AGCGCCGCGCAGCGCCACCAGCCGGTCGATGCGCAGCACGGCACCCTGCCACGCCAGCGCCACCTCGTTGCCGGCCCAGAGCAGACGCTCGGCTTGAAAGAACGGCCGGCAGTGCGCGCTCTCCAGCACGGCGGCGGCGAGCGACTGCACGCGGGCCGCGGCACTTGCCGGCAGCCCGAACTCAGCGGCCGCGGCGGTGCTCGCCAGAGCGAGCGCGCCCGGCGCAGGCGACCACTCGAGCACGCGGTGCACCGCACGCCCGAGGCGCTGCGCCTCGGGCGCGGGCGACGCCAACCCCGCGGGCTCGAGCCCCGAGGGCGCCACCAGGGCCGCGCCGGGCAGCTTGGGCAAAGCGGCGAGTTGCACGCCCCCATGCGCAACGGCGGGTGCGCTGTCGGTGGCGCCGGCGTCGTCCTCGGTGCACAGCGCAACGCCGGCCGTGCGCAGCCGCTGCCAGGCACTGATTGCGGTGGGAGTGCGCGGCTCGGTGGCGCTCAGGACCAGGCGCTCGCGGGCCCGGGTCATGGCCACGTAGAGCGTGTTGAGTTCTTCACGCGCGCGGCCGGCTTCCTCTTCCTCGAGCAGCGCGCGCAGCGAGGGCGGGCAGCGCGCCTCGCTGGCCACGAAGGCGCAACAGCGCGGATGGCTGGTGTCGGCCGGCCAATCGACGAGCAGGCTGGCGTGCGCCGTGCGGTTCGGCTCCGGCTGGCTATCGACCACGAACACCGCGCGCGCCTCCAGGCCCTTGGCGCTGTGGATGGTGAGCAGTTGCACGGCGTCGCGGCCTTGGCGCGCGGGCAGCAACAAGGGCCGCCGCTTGAGCGCGCGCACGAAGTTGTAGGGCGTGGCGTAACGCGCCCCACCCAGCAGCAGCGACTGCGCGAGCAGCGCGTCGATGGCCGCGAGCGCGGCAGCGACGTCGCTCGGCGGCACCACCGCCGCATAGCGCTCGCGCACCTCGCCTTCGAACAAGATGCGATCGAGCAGGTCTTGCGGCGGCAGGCGGGTGGCCGCGAGCGCCCAGCGGGCCAGTAGCACGCGCGCACGCTCGAGCGCCGGGCGGGCGGCACAAGCGCCGCGCTCTAGGAGCCTGTCGGGCTCGGGGATCGTCGGCTGCAATTTGGCCGCAGCGGTCCATTTTTCACCGGCTTCTTGTCCCATAGCTACGGCTATGGGCCTGCGAACCCGGCAAAAACTGTCCTCGCTGGGGCCAAATTTCGCTTCGACGCCCCAAGCCCGACAGGCTCCTAGGGCCTCCCACCAGGAGCTGCGCGCGCCGCGCGCGGCCACCGCAAGCGCGACCAGGTCGTCGTCGTCGGCGCCGAACAGCGGGCTCTTGAGGGCGTGCGCCAGGGACAGGTCGTGCGTTGGCGAAGCCAGCAAATCGAGCAGCGCGATCAGGTCGCGCACCTCGGGCGCCTGCATCAGCTCGCGCTGCTGCGGCGCGGCATGCGCGATGCCGCGCTCATGCAGCGCCTGGGCCACCAGCGCCAGCGGCGCGCGGCGCCGACCGAGCACCTGGATGTCGCCGGGCAGGAAGCCCTCCACGCGCACCAGTCGTTCGATCCGCTCTGCCACCCGACGCGCCTCGACCAGGCGCAGCGCTTCCTGCGCCTGCAGCCGCGGCGTGACGAGGCTGTCGCGCCAGCCGCTGCTGGGCGAGTGGGTCGCGCGAGCCGCACGCGCCACCGCCGGCAGCAAGGCAACCTGGCCCGAAAGCGCGAGCTGCTCGGTGGTGTGGCGGCGAAAACCGCCGAATTCACCGCCGGCCTGGGCGTGCTCGAAAACGGCGTTGATCGCCTCGAGCACGGCGGGTGCATTGCGGTGCGTGTGGTCGCAGGCCAGGTGCAGACCGTCGAGTCCGCCGAGCACGAAGTCGCGCGCCTCGTCGAACACGCGCGGGTCGGCGCGCCGAAAACGAAAGATGCTCTGCTTGGGGTCGCCGACGATGAACAGCGCGAGCGGCTGCTGGCCGCTCGCGCCACCCCCCGCACCGGCATAGCCCGAGAGCCAGCCGACGAGCGTGCGCCACTGCAACGGGCTGGTGTCCTGAAACTCGTCGATCAGCAGGTGGCGCACGCGCGCGTCGAGCCTTTGCTGCACCCAGCCGGCCGCCTCGCCGTCGCCAAGCAGGCGCTCGGCGCAGGTCTCGAGGTCGGCCATGTCGGCCACACCGCGCTCGCGCTTTTGCTCGGCGTAGACGCGCAGCAGCAGGCGCGCCAGCCGCGCCAGGCGCTGCTGCGTGACATGCGCCGTTTCCTGGTCTTGCGCGTCGCGCACGAGTCGCAGCAGCTCGTGGGCCGGGTTGCAGCCCGGCGCATCGACGTGCTTGCGCGGCTCGCCGGTCTGGGTGAAGAGGGCGCGCCAGGCGGCCTCGAAAGAGGCGCCGTGCTCGGCCAAAGAAAGCGCCTGTTCCAGGGCGGAGCCGGCGTCGCGCGCCGTCTTGGTGCCGGCCACACCGAGCGCTGCGGCCAGCTCGAGCAAGGCCTCGCGCTCGGTGGGCTCGGCCAGCAAGGCGGCCGGCGAGGCGAGGCGCTCGAACCGCGGCCACAGCGCTGCCGCGCACGGCACGCTGGCTTCGAGCACGCCGGCCGCGTCGGCGCGGGCGATCTCCACGCGCTGGTCGAGCGCGGCTTCGAGCCACTGCTGCGTGAGATGGCGGCCATGCGCCTGCACCAATGCCGAGAAATCCGCGTGCAGTGCGGGGTCGCCGGCCACCGAAGCGAGGAAGCGCCGCCAGTAGAGCGCTTGCAGTTCGCTGCGGTCTTCAAGCAAATCGACGTCGCTCGACAGACCCAGCGGCTCGAGCAGCGCGGCGGGCGCGGCACGCAGGAGCTGGCTGAACCAGCCGTGGAAGGTGCGGATCTCGACGCCGCGTCCGCCCTCGAGCAGCCGCTCGTAGAGCCCCTCCAAGGCCGGCGCGAGGGCGCGCGCTTCGCCCTGGCTGCAGCCGCGCAGGCGCAAGCCGGCTTCGCGCTCGGCCGCACTGCAGAGCGCGAACTCGCGCAGCAGTAGCGCAAGCCGCGCCCGCATCTCGCCGGCCGCCTTGCGCGTGAAGGTGATGGCCAGGATGTCCTGCGGTGCGCTGCCCGCCAGCAGCGCACGCAGGATGCGCGACACCAGCACCCAGGTCTTGCCGGCGCCAGCGCAGGCTTCCACGACGACGCTGCGCCGGGGGTCGCAGGCAGCGCAGTAGAAGTCGGCCGAAGGCACCAGGCGGCCGCCGACACGGTAGGCTGCGCCCGCCGTCATGGCGCCGCCTCGCCCCAGTGATCGCGTCGGCACAGGCCGCGTGCGCGGCAATGCGTGCAGGCACTGCCCTCGCCGAGCGCCGGCAAGGCGGCCCCGGCCGCCAGCCGCGTGAAGTCGTCGGCGAGGCCTTCAAGCAGCCGCGCCGCGCTGGCCTGCACCTCGCTGTGTGCGAGCACCAGCGCGCCCTCGCGGCCGTCGAGCGCCAGGTAAGCCGCCGCCAGGCCACCGGGCGGCAGGGGCCGTGCGCCTTCAAGCAAGGCGGCATAAAAGGCCAGTTGCGTGTCTTCAAGAGGCTCGCGCAGTTGCTCGCGCAACGCCGCACTCGTCTTGGCCTTGTAGTCGAGGATGCGCCACGACGGCCCATGCGCGGTGGGCAGCACATCGAGCCGGTCGAGCCGACCGGCGAGCTCGAGCCCGAGCGCGGCGAGCCCGAGCGGCCGCGCCTCGAGTGCCAGCTCGGTGGCAAGCACCCGCATGCCGAGCGCCTCTTGCCCATGCAGCCAGTGCAGGTAGAGCGGAGCGAGGCGCTCGAACCAGGCGGCATAGGGCAGGAAGTCGGCGTCGTCGCGGTCGAGCCGGTGCTGGTGCTGGCGGGC
>JANONH010000216.1:0-6127 GCA_031420735.1 Methylibium sp. | reverse complement strand
TTGAAGTAGTCCTCGGCCTGCAGGCCGAGCGCGCGCGACTTCACGCGCATGTTGATGTCCTTGGAGACCAACACCACTTCGCGCCCCGGCTGCTGCTCACGCAGCCCCTGGACCACGCCGAGGATCTGGTTGTCGGCCTTGCCCTGCGGCAGGCCGGCGGGCAGCTTCACCTCGAGCAGCGTGGTCTGGAAGTAGAGCTTGCCGCCGGCTTCTTTGTGGCCGGTTTTGGCCAGGGGAATGCCGGCGCTGGCGTCGAGGTGCTTGGCGTCGGCGCCACCGGCGAGGGCGTCGAGTTCGCGGCTCACGTGGCGCACGTTGCGCGACACCTCGCTCATGCCCTTCTTGTGACCGTCGAGTTCTTCGAGCGTGATCATCGGCAGGTAGACGTCGTGTTCCTCGAAGCGAAACAGCGACATCGGGTCGTGCATGAGCACGTTGGTGTCGAGCACGAACAGCTTGGCCGGGCCCGGGATGCGGGGTTTCTTGGCTTCGCGCGGCCTCGGCTCGGGCAGCGGCGCGCGGCTCGCCACCTTGACCGGCAGGCTGCCGCTCGGGGCCGGCGGCGGCCGACTCGCGGGCGCCTTGGCGGCGGGCGCTTTCAGTTCGGGATCGAACAGGTCGAGCAGGGCAGGTGCCGGGGGGTCTTCTCGAGTGGCGCGGGCCACCGACCTCGGGGCGGCTTGTGAGTCGAAGTCGCTGGCGCTGAGGAGGGAGGCTTTCTTGACGGGCGGTTTGGGCAGGGGCATGGACTTCGGTGGTCTTTGCGGAAACGAAAAAGCCGCGCTTTAGCTGCGCGGCTCGCTTGCTTACTTCACCCGGACTCTCAAGTGCATGAATCGATTATGCACAGCGCTCGTGGCGCCACGGCAGCACGGTTTTTTGGGCAAGTTGCCCTCAAGCCGCCTTCTTGACCGACTTGACGGCAGCGAGCACTTCTTCCACATGGCCGGCGACCTTGAGGCCGCGCCATTCGGCCACCAGAACGCCGCTCGGGTTGACGAGGAAGGTGCTGCGCTCGATGCCCTTGACCTTCTTGCCGTACATGATTTTGTTTTTGACCACGCCGAACATGTGGCAGAGTTTTTCTTCGGTGTCGGCAATGAGTTCGTAGGGCAGCTCTAGGTTTTGCTTGAACTTGTCGTGCGAGGCCATGTTGTCGCGCGAGACGCCGAAGACCACGGCGCCGGCCTTGACGAAGTCTTTGTGGTGATCGCGGAACTGCATCGCTTCGGTGGTGCAGCCGGGGGTGTTGTCTTTGGGGTAGAAGTAGAGGATGACCGTCTGGCCCAGATAGGCCTGGGGCGTGAACTTCACGCCACCGGTGGCCTGCGCTTCAAATTCCGGAAGGGCTTTGTTGAGAGCGGGCGTCATGTCGATGCTGCAGGTTGGGGTGTGCCGGGTGGCACAACCGGGCGATTATAAAGGCCGCAGTAAGGGCTTTATCTGCTTTGGAACAGACTCCTGGCTTGGCTACAACAACAGCGCCGCGACAACGCTGCGGCCTTCGGCGACCAGCAGGTTGAATGTGCGGCAGGCTGCCGCGGTGTCCATGGTCTCGACGCCGACGCGCCGTTGCATCAAGACAGCGAACATGCGGGCGGGGGGAAAGCGCAGCGTGCTGCCGCTGCCAAAGAGCACCAGTTCGGGCTCGAGCGCCGCCACGGCGTTGAAGTCTTCCTCACCAAGATCTTCAATGCGCCGCGGCCGCCATGCCCGTGCCTGGCCTTGCCAAGGCAGCAGCAGGCTGGTGCGCCAGGTGTGCTGGCCGATGCGAACGCTGTCTTGGGTGTAGCCGCCGACGACATTGTTGGCGGCGACGGGGTCGGGCTGCAGTTTCATGGAGCTCGGTGGTCGAGGGGGCAGGGCGCCTGTGCCGGCGCGGCGGTCCGCGCTGAGGCCCTGTGTTCTAATTTTAAGACTCGTTTCCATCCCAGTTTCCATCCCCGCTTTGGAGCCCGTGTGCACAAGCCCATCGTCAAGTCCGGCAAGCTCGCCAATGTCTGCTACGACATCCGCGGGCCCGTGCTCGACAAGGCGCGCGCCATGGAGGAAGAGGGCCACAAGATCATCAAGCTCAACATCGGCAACCTGGCGATGTTCGGCTTCGAGCCGCCCGACGAGATCGTGCAGGACATGATCAGGAACCTGGCCCACACGGCGGGCTACACCGACAGCAAGGGCTTGTTCGCGCCGCGCCGCGCGGTGGTGCACTACACGCAGGAGAAAAACGTCGCGGGGGTTGGCGTCGACGACGTCTACCTCGGCAACGGCGCCTCCGAACTGATCGTGATGAGCCTCAACGCCTTGCTCGACACCGACGACGAGGTGCTGGTGCCCGCGCCCGACTACCCGCTCTGGACGGCGGCGGTCTCGCTCTCGGGCGGCAAGCCGGTGCACTACATCTGCGACGAGCAGAGCGAGTGGCTGCCCGACATCGACGACATGCGCAGGAAGATCACGCCCAACACGCGTGCCATCGTCGTCATCAACCCGAACAACCCGACCGGCGCGCTTTACCCCGAGCCGGTGCTGCAGCAGATCGTGGAACTGGCGCGCCAGCACCAGCTCATCGTGTTTGCCGATGAGATTTACGACAAGACGCTCTACGACGGCAACACCCACACGAGCATCGCTTCGCTCGCCGACGACGTGCTGTTCGTCACCTTCAACGGCCTCTCCAAGAACTACCGGGCTTGCGGCTATCGCGCCGGCTGGATGGTGGTGTCGGGTCACAAGAAGATCGCAGCCGACTACATCGTCGGCCTCAACATGCTGGCCTCGATGCGCCTGTGCTCCAACACGCCCGGGCAGCTCGCCATCCAGACCGCGCTCGGCGGCTACCAAAGCATCAAGGACCTGGTCGCCCCGGGTGGGCGCCTGGCGCGCCAGCGCGACATGGCCTGCGACATGCTCAACGCCATGCCGGGCGTGAGCGTGGTGCGGCCCAAGGCGGCGCTCTACATGTTCCCGCGCCTGGACCCCAAGATGTACCCGATCGAAGACGACCAGCAGTTCGCCTACGAACTGCTGGCCGAAGAGAAGGTGCTGATCGTGCAGGGCAGCGGCTTCAACTGGGGCAAGCCCGACCACTTCCGCGTCGTGTTCCTGCCCAACTCCGACGACCTGAGCGACGCCCTCAACCGCATCGCCCGTTTCCTCGACCACTACCGCAAACGGCGCTCGCAGTGAGTGCCGGCGCGGGCCGCCGCTTCGCTGCCTGTTTCACCCCAGCCCGTTCATGAAACCCATCCAAGTCGGCTTGCTCGGCATCGGCACCGTCGGCGGCGGCACCTTCGAGGTGCTGCGCCGCAACCAACAAGAGATCAAGCGCCGCGCCGGCCGCGGCATCGAGATCACGATGGTCGCCGACCTCGACACCGAACGCGCCCGCCGCATCGTCGGTGCCGACGTCGAAGTGGTCGGCGACGCCCGCGCCGTGATCGCCAACCCCGCCATCGACATCGTGATCGAGCTCATCGGCGGCTACGGCATTGCGCGCACGCTGGTCATGGAAGCCATTGCCGCGGGCAAGCACGTCGTCACGGCCAACAAGGCGCTGCTCGCGGTGCACGGCACCGACATCTTCGCTGCGGCGCATGCCAAGGGCGTGGTGGTGGCGTTCGAGGCGGCGGTGGCTGGTGGCATACCGATCATCAAGGCGCTGCGCGAAGGCCTCACGGCCAACCGCATCGAGTGGATCGCCGGCATCATCAACGGCACCACCAACTTCATCCTCAGCGAGATGCGCTCCAAGGGCCTGGACTTCGGCACTGTGCTGGCCGAGGCGCAGCGCCTGGGCTACGCCGAAGCCGACCCCAGCTTCGACATCGAGGGCGTGGACGCCGCCCACAAGGCCACCATCATGAGCGCCATCGCCTTCGGCACGCCGGTGCAGTTTGCGCAGGCCTACGTGGAAGGCATCACCGGCTTGCATGCGGCCGACATCCGCTATGCCGAGCAACTGGGCTTTCGCATCAAGCTGCTGGGCATCACCAAGCGGCGCGACGACGCGCACGGCCGCGGCATCGAACTGCGCGTGCACCCCACGCTCATTCCGGCCACCCGCCTCATCGCCAATGTCGAGGGCGCCATGAACGCCATCGTCGTGCACGGCGACGCCGTCGGCGCGACGCTCTACTACGGCAAGGGCGCCGGCGCCGAGCCCACCGCCTCGGCCGTGATCGCCGACCTGGTGGACGTCACGCGCCTGGTCACCGCCGACCCCGACCACCGCGTGCCGCACCGGGCCTTCCAGCCCGCGGCCTTGGCCGCCACGCCCATCTTGCCGATCGAGCAGGTCATCACCGCCTTCTACCTACGCCTGCAGGTGGCCGACGAAGCCGGCGTGTTGGCCGACATCACGCGCATCTTGGCCGAGCACTCGATCTCGATCGACGCCGTGCTGCAGCGGCCCAACCGCGACGCCGGCGACGCCGGCGAGCGCCAGACCGACCTCATCATCCTCACGCACGACACCCTCGAGGGCCGCATGAACGCCGCGCTCGCCAAGATGCAGTCGCTTGCCAGCGTCGTCGCGCCGATCGTGCGCATCCGCAAGGAAGAGTTGTCCTGAAGTACATCAGCACCCGCGGCGACGCCGCGCCGCGCGGCTTCTCCGACATCTTGCTCGAAGGCTTGGCACCCGATGGCGGCCTCTACCTGCCCGAGCGCTACCCGCAGGTTGACGACGCCACGCTCACGCGCTGGCGCGGCCTCGCCTACGCCGACCTGGCCTTCGAGATTCTTGCGCTATACATCGACGACATCCCCGCGGTCGACCTGCGCGCGCTCGTCGCCAAGACCTACACCCGCGCGGTCTTCGGCACCGACGCGATCACGCCCATCTCGCAGCTCGAGCCCGGCATCGTCCTGCAGGCGCTCTCCAACGGCCCCACGCTCGCCTTCAAGGACGTGGCGATGCAGTTGCTCGGCAACCTGTTCGAGTACGAATTGGCGCGCCGCGGCGAGACGCTCAACATCCTGGGCGCCACCTCCGGCGACACCGGCAGCGCGGCTGAGTACGCCATGCGCGGCAAGCGCGGCCTCTCGGTCTTCATGCTCAGCCCCAAGGGCCGCATGAGCCCGTTTCAGCAGGCGCAGATGTTCAGCCTGCAAGACGCCAACATCCACAACCTCGCCATCGACGGCGTGTTCGACGATTGCCAAGACATCGTCAAGGCGGTCAGCAACGACCTCGCTTTCAAGCGCCGCCTGCGCGTGGGCACCGTCAATTCCATTAACTGGGCGCGTCTCCTGGCCCAGGTCGTCTATTACTTCGCGGGCTACTTCCAGGCCACGCGCGGCAACCTGGAACGCGTGAGCTTCGCCGTGCCCTCGGGCAACTTCGGCAATGTGTGCGCCGGCCACGTGGCCCGCATGATGGGCCTGCCCGTCGAGCGCCTCATGGTGGCCACCAACGAAAACGACGTGCTCGACGAGTTCTTTCGCACCGGCAGCTACCGCGTGCGAGCCGCGCGCGAGACGCACGAGACCTCCAGCCCGTCGATGGACATCTCCAAGGCCAGCAACTTCGAGCGTTTCGTGTTCGACTTGTTCGGCCACGACGCCGCAGCCGCCGAGCGCACGCGGCGGTGCTTCGGCCAAGAGCTGGCGAAGCGCGGCGGCTTCACGCTGGGCGCCGACGACTTCGCGCGCGTGGCCGGCTTCGGTTTCGTCTCCGGCAAGAGCACCCACGCCGACCGGCTCGCGACCATCCGCGCGGTCTTCCGCGAGCACGGCCGCACCGTGGACCCGCACACCGCCGACGGCTTGAAGGTGGCGCGCGAATTGCGCCGTGCGGGGGAAACCGTGCTGGTGCTCGAGACGGCGCTGCCAATCAAGTTTGCCGCCACCATCGTGGAGGCGCTGGGCCATGAGCCGCCGCGGCCGGCCGCGTTCGTTGGCATCGAGAAATTGCCGCGGCGCTGCGAAGTCGTGAAGGCCGATCCAGAGGCCGTCAAGGCGCTGATGGCCGCGCGCTGTGCGGGCCCTGCACCATGAAGGTTGTCGGCTTCTGCGGTTACTCCGGCTGCGGCAAGACCACCCTGCTCGAGCAACTGGTGGTGCGCCTGCGCCTGGCCGGCCAGCGCGTCTCGGTGGTCAAGCACGCCCACCACGACTTCGACAT
>JANONH010000215.1:0-12573 GCA_031420735.1 Methylibium sp. | reverse complement strand
GGCCTCCCCGGCGCATTACGGCTTCGCTTTGAGTCGAACCGGAATAGTCGCCTGTAGACGGCCCTGTTGCGGCACGACAAGAACCGCTTTCTGCGCGATCGCGCTTGGACCGAGGACGGCGCGGCGCCCGCCCTCATGCCGGGGTAACAGAAATCGCGCGGTCGCCGCACCGCCCTCGGGCCTGTGGAGCCGGTTTTTTCTCGTGTTTGCCGAAGACGAACCACCGCCACCCGGCAAGGCTTTGGTCGGGCCGCGGGCGCAGCGCATTGGCGCAGCCGAGCACCGCAGACTCTGGGTCGGCGCGCGTACCCGCGCGCTTCGTAAACCGACTCGCCGCGTTTGTTTGACCGAAACGAACGCAGTGAGTGCAGGGAGTTATGCGGCGCGACCCAGAGTCGAAGGAGCGCAGGGGCCCCGGAGCGCAGCGAAGGGCAAGCCACTGCGCTGTGCCCGCGGCCCGACCGAAGCCTTGCAAGCACGCAACGCAACGCAGGAAATCGCCAACGCTCGCAAAACAGCCGCAGTGCAGGCCATTTCCAGTCGAATTCAATGCACCCCGGCGAGGCTCGGCGCCCGGCCGCGGGCCGCGGACGCGGCGGGCCCTACACCAGCTCAGTGCGCGGCCGGCGCGGCCTGCTGCGGTAGCCGCTCGATCAGGAGGTCGATGTATTCGTCGGCGCTTTGGCGAACGACGAGGCGCACCGGCAGGTACTGCAGGCTCGGCGCAAACCACGCCTCCACGCTCAGCACGCTGGCATTGCCGGCATGCTGAGGCGCCAGGTGCCAGGCGCTCAAGAGCCCGAACGGCGTGTGCAGCGTCTCTTGGCCGACCACCTCGTAGACCCAGTGGTCCACGCGGCGCGCAAGGGCGAGCGGCACGACGATGCGGGCGCCGCGCACGAGGCGCTGCGGCTGGGTGGCGAACAGAAAGCTGAGTTGCACGAACTGGCTGGCGGAGTCTTGTAGGCCGGGCAGCCGGGGCACGCGCTGGCCGTTGGCGAGCGTCACGCCGCGGGCATCGAAGCCGAGACTCAGGCGACGGCCGGGGGCGAACGCGATTTTTGTTTCCTCGTCGTAGCGGCGCGGCTGCAGGCCGGAGGCGGCGATGTCGCCATCGCTCGTCATGCGGCGTTGCATGAGCGGTGCAAAGCGTGGGCCGATGACCACGTCGAGGTGGACCTGGTAGTGCGAGCCTTCGCGCAGCCACTGCACCTGTGCGCTGCCGTGCACCTCGCCGCGCACGTTGCCGCTGAGACCGTAGCTGAGGCGTGTCGAGGTCGGCCATTCGAAAACCGGGCCGCTGGCTGCGGCGGCGGAGGGGCTCGCCGACGTGGTGCCCGCGGAGCCGACGGCAACGGCGGCACTCGCTGCACTCGTGATGCTCGTGGCGCTCGCGACGCCCGAGGCACTGGCCGCGCCTGACGGGCCGGGAGCAAGCGAGCCCTCACCGGCTGCGCTTGCCGCATCAAGCGTGGCGACCAGCTCGGGCTGGGCACTTGCAGCGAGTTCGCGCGCGGTGCTTGCGTCGGGCAGCGCAGTCGCCGAGGCGTCGGGCAGTGCGGCGGTGGGTAACGCGGCGTCGGGTAGCGCCGCGGCGAGCGCCGCGGCGTCGGCCGCTGGCGGGTCGGCGCTGGCCTGGTCGACCTTGGCACTGCGCGGCTCTGGGGCCGAGGCCGGCGCCTTGGCCCGCCGCGGCCGTGGCGATGAGGCGGGCGGCGTCGGCGCCGCGGCTGCCACCGGTGCGGCCTCAGCCGCCAGTAGCGCTGCCGCTGGCGGCGTACTCGGCTGCAGTTCACGCACGAACACCGCCTGCATGCGCGCCGGCATGGCGGCGTCGGCCGCCCCGGCCTGCAGCCACCGCGGCCCGCGGCTCGCAAGGAAGAGGTGCGCCATCAGCGTGGCAGCCACGAGCAGCGCGAACAGCGCGCGCCGCAGGTCGATCAGGCGGCGAGCGGGCACCTCAAGGCGCGCCTGCCAACCAGCGCTCACGCCGTGCGCTGGTGCTGGCGTCGACCTCGTTGGCCAATGCCAGCTTGACGGCGCCGCGCACCTCGGCGCGCGGCAGGGTCAGCGTGAGCAGCCGTTGGTCGCGCACCGCCAGCAGTGCGAGCGGCCGCTCGAAAGCGCCGAGCGTGCTCAGATCGTCGATGCGGCGCAGGCGCCAGCCATCGAGCGCGAGCAATTCGTCGCCTGCGGCCAGACCGGCGCGCTCGGCCGCGCCGCCGCGCATCACGGCCTGCAGCTTGAGCACGCCGCCGGCATCGGTGAGGCGCGCACCCAGGCGCTGCGCCGGGGTCGGCGGCTCGTCGCTCCAGTCGATGCCCATGCGCTCGAACAGAGCGGCGAGCGGCAGTTCCTCGCGGCCGTGCACCCAGGCCGCGAGTTCGCCCGCATACGAGCGGGCGCCCACGCGGGCCAGCGCCGCAGCGATGTCGCCTTCGTCGATCGGGCCGCCGCCGCTTGTCTGCCAAAGGCTTTGCATCACGCGGTCGAGCGAACCCTCGCCTTCGGTGCGCAGGCTGAGGTCGAACGCCAGGGCGACCAGTGCGCCCTTGGTGTAGTAGCTGACCGTGGCATTGACGCTGTTTTCCTCGGGTCGGTAGTACTTGACCCAGGCGTCGAAGCTCGCCTCGGCGACGCTTTGCAGCGCCCGCCCGGGCGTGCCCAGCACGTTGTTGAGCGCCTTGGCGAGCAGGCGCAGGTAACGCGCGTCGTCGATCAGCCCGGCGCGCCGCAGCATCAAATCGTCGTAGTAGGACGTGAAGCCCTCAAAAAACCACAGCAGCTCGGTGTAGTTCTCGCCGCGGTAGTCGTACTGGGCAAACTCGCGCGGCTTCAGGCGCTTGACGTTCCAGGTGTGGAAGTATTCGTGGCTCACCAGCCCGAGCAAGTTGGCGTAGCCATCGCTCGCAGCGCCCCCGCCCAAGCGCGGCAGGTCGCGGCGGTTGGCGATGAGCGCCGTGCTGGCCCGGTGCTCGAGCCCGCCATGGCCTTCTTCGACGGCGTTAAGCAAGAACAGGTAGCGCGAAAACGGCGGCTTCTTCTTGCCGTGCCAGAAGGCGATCTGCGTCTGGCAGATGCGCTTTGCATCGGCCAGCAAGCGCTCGCCGTCGAAGCCGGGCAAGGCGCCGGCGACGACGACATCGTGCACCACGCCCTGGGCCTTGAAGCTGCCGCGCCAGAAGGCGCCCAGCTCGACCGGATGGTCGACCAGCTCGTCGTAGTCGGCCGCCTCGAAATTCTGGCCGTCGCCCGTGAGCGCGGTGGCGACCTGCCAGCCGTGCGGCAGCGGCCCGAGCGTGAGGCGGTGCGGCTCGGCCTCGCGGCCGTGCACGCGCAGCAAGAGGCCGGTGCCGTTGAAGAAGCCGCGCGTGGCGTCGAGGTAGGCCGCGCGCACCGAGCTGTCGAAGGCGTAGACGCGCCAGCTCACCACCAGCTCGCCGCGCCCAGAGCAGCTCGCCATCCAGGTGGCCTTGTCGCGCTGGGTCAGGGCGACCGCACGCCCGCCCTGGCGCGCCTCGAGCTGCGAGAGGTGGCGCGCGAACTCGCGCACCAAGTAGCTGCCGGGGATCCAGGCCGGCAGGCTCAGTAGCTGCTCGGCTTCGGGTTCGGCCACGGTGAGCGTGACGCCAAACTGGTGCGCGTGCAGGTCGGCGATGTCGACTTGAAAGCGGATCATCGGCGGCAAGCTCGAGTGCCGCGCTGGCCGCGGGAGCCGCGCGCGCAAAGCGGGCCGCGCCGCGGCGCCAGACGCGGTGCCACGGCCATCAAGGCTTGCCGATGGCGGCGAGTTGCTTTTCGAGCTGCGCGGCATTGAGCATGCCCGGCACGCGCGTACCGTCTTCGAACACGATGGCCGGCGTGCCGTTGATCTTGTGCTTGCGGCTGAGTTCCATGTTGCGCTCGATCGGGTCGTTGCAGGCCCCCAGCAGCTTGGGCGGCGCGACGTTGTCCACCATCCAGCTGCGCCATGCCGCCGAGGCGTCTTTGGCACACCAGATGGATTTCACCTTGTCGGGCGAATCGCCACCGAGGATGGGGATGAGGAAGTTGTAGACCGTCACGTCCTTCACGTTCGAGAGTTCCTTCTCGAAGCGCTTGCAATAGCCGCAGTTCGGGTCGGCGAAAACGGCGATCTTGCGTGCGCCGTTGCCGTTTTTCCAGACCACCGCATCTTTTAGCGGCAGGGTAGAGAAGTCGATCACGCTGAGTTTGGCGACGCGCTCTTCGGTGAGGTTGCGCTTGTTCTTCAGGTCGAGGATCTCACCGCGCACCAGGTAGTTGCCTTCCGCATCGGTGTAGAAGATGTCGTTGCCCACGCGCACCTCAAACAGCCCAGCGATCGGCGACTTGCCCACTTCGTCGATCTTGCCCAGGCCGCTGAGGCGCTCGCCGAGCGCCTTGCGGATGGCGGTTTCTTGCGGCACGCTGGTGACTTGCGCAAGGGCAGCGGGGGCGAGCGCAGCACCGGCCAGGGCGCACGCGGCAGCCAGGCCGAGCGCGGCAAACTTAAATTTGAAGGTCATGGTGCTTGTCTCGGTATTTTGGAGAAGTGCCGTGCGTGCTGCAATTCAGCCTCGCATGGCACGGTTGGCGAGCCACCGCTTGAGCGGTGGCAGGTGATTGACCAGAGTCATGCCACGGTTGCGCAGTTCCACGAACGGCGCGCCCGGGCGGGAAAAAAGCTGCCAGAGGCCGTCGGTCACGCTGCCCATCGCCCAGGTGGGCGCGGCGCGGGCGCGTGCATAGCGCGCGAGCAAGCGCTCGTCGCCCACGCCGCGCCAGGCTTCGCGCGCGGCCAGCACCTCAGAGAGCGCGTCGACGTCGGCCAGGCCCAGGTTGAGCCCCTGGCCGGCGAGCGGGTGCACGACATGGGCGGCGTCGCCGAGCAGCACCCAGCCCGGGCCGTGCCAGCGCCGCGCGCGCGCCAGGCCGAGCGGCCAGGAGGCGCGGGCACTCGCGAGCGTGAGCGGCCCGGCCGCGCCGCCCGTGGCCGCGTTGACGGCGCGCTCGAATTCGCTGTCGCTCGCAGTCAAGAAGGCTTCGGCGCGCGCCGCGGGCAGCGACCACACCAGCCCGAAGCCACCGCGTGCCGGCGGCGCATCGAAGGGCAGCAAGGCCAGCACGTCGGGCGCGCCAAACCACTGCCACGCAGTGCCCCGATGCGGCCGCTCGCACGCCAGCCGCGCGGCAATGGCGCGCTGCCCGTAGTCGCTGCGCTTGACCTCCACGCCGAGGGCCGCGCGCTCGGGCGAATGGCGGCCGTCGCAGAGCGCCACCAGGTCGGCATGCACGCCGTGCGCCGCAGGCGCCGCCCCGGCGGGGTCTGCGAGCAAGGTGACGTGCGGCGAGAACCGCAGCGCGCTGGCCAATTCGCGTTCCAGGGCCGCCGCGTCGACGATCCAGGCCAGCTCGCGCACGCCCTGCTGCCAGGCGCTGAACCCAAGCTCGGCGCCAGCGTCGCCGAACACGCGCATGTCGTGCACGGCGGTCACCGCACTCGGCGTGGCCGCGCACAGCGCGTCCCAGACTTTCAGGCGCTGCAGCAGCGCCACCGAGCGCGCGCCGAGCGCGAAGGTGCGCACGTCGGGCGCGGCCGGCGCGGCGGCACCGCCGAGCGCCACGCGAAGGCCCAGGCGCGCCAGCGAAAGCGCCAGCGCCTGGCCGACCGCGCCGCGGCCGCGCACGCTGACGTCGAATCGAGCGTCGGTGGGGTTCATCGGGCGCGATTGTCGCGCGCCCTGCGTGGCCCCGTTGGCCGCCCCGGCGCTGCCCTGGTCGGGCGGGCTGGGCACAATCCTGACGTCCTGACCTCCGCGCTTTGCCGCGCATCCACCATGCCGCTCTGGTTGCGCCGCTCGCTCATTGCCCTGGCCGTGCTCCTGGCCCTTGTCGTTGCCGCCCTGGCCTGGCTGGTGGCCAGCTTCGACGCCAACCGCTACAAGGGCCTGCTGATCGACTGGATGCGTGAGAACAAGCAGCGCACTCTGGTCATCGACGGCCCCATCGGCCTCGCCGTCTTCCCGCGCCTGGAAGTCACGCTGGCCGGCGTGCGGCTTTCCGAGCACCGCCGCGCCGACGAATTCATGGCGCTCGACGAAGCGAGCCTTGCGGTGCAGGTGATGCCGCTGCTGCGCCAGCAGCTCGCCGTCGACCGCATCGCCGCACGTGGCGTGCGGGTCAACTACCTGCGCGACGCCAAGGGCCAGAGCAATATCGACGACCTGCTCGGCAGCGCGCAGCAAAAGGCGCCGCCCGACCCCGTCAGCGCGCCGGCGCAGTCGCTGAGCCTGGACGTGAGCGCGATCGAACTGAAGGATCTGCAGGCCACGGTCAAGGACGCCACGCTCGGCTTGGCCGGGCGCTTTAGCGTGCAGGAGCTCAGCACGGGCCGGCTGGCCGACGGCAGCGAATCGCCGCTGCGCTTCAAGGGCCGGGCGCAACTCACCGAGCCGGCGCTCGATGCGAGCGTCGAACTCTCGGGCTTGCTGAAGCTCCTGCTGCCGAGCGGCGCACCGGCGAGCCTGGCCTTGCGCGACATGAAGCTCGCGCTGCAAGGCGAGGGCTTCAAGGTGAAGCAACTCGATGCCCGCGCGAGCGGCGCACTCGCCTACGACGGCGCAAGCGGTGCGCTGCGCGCCGATGGCCTGCAGATCGGCTTCTCGGGCGAAAGGCTCGGCATGGTGTCCAAGGACAGCAGCGTGGCGCTGGCTTCGCTACGCTTTCAGCCCAAAGAGCGCACGCTCATGCTCGAAAAGCTCGACCTCAAACTCGCCGGCAAGAGCGGCACAAGTGGTTTTTCGGCGGCACTCGCCTGGCCCCGGCTCGAAGTCAAGGGCGACCGCCTGGAGGGCAGCCCACTGAAGGGCAGCGCCAGCCTGCAGGGCGTGCAGGCGATCGACATTCAGTTCTCCTCGCAGGCACCCACCGGCAGCTTCGAGCGCATTCGCGTGCCCGGATTGGAGCTCACGGTCAAGGGCAGCGGCGGCGGACGCAGCGTGAACGGCCAGGCCCGCACCGACCTCACGCTCGCACCGCAGCCGCTCGCGGCGTCGCTCGACGCCCTCACCCTGCGCCTGGCCTTCACCGACCCGGCCCTGCCGCCGATGAACCTGGCCGTGCAGGGCCAGGCCCGCGCGAGCGACAAGGACGCGAGCTGGCGCCTCGAAGGCGGCATCAACGAGCAGGCCTTCAGCCTCAGCGGCAAGGCCGACCTGTCGCGCAAGCTTCCCTACGTGGAGGCCGAGGCGCGCTTTGCCGCGCTCGACCTCACGCGCTTCGTCGCCGCACCCGCCAAGGCGGAGAAGCCCGCCGCGCCTGACGCCAAACCGACCGACGCCGCGGCCATCGACCTCGGCGCGCTGCGTTCGTTCGACGGGCGCCTGAACCTGCGCGCGGCGAGCCTCGTCTACCCGCCCTACCGCATTGCCGATGCGGTGCTGGATGCCACGCTGGCTTCGGGCCTGCTGCGCGTGAGTCAGTTGTCCGGCAAGGCCTGGAGCGGCCGCTTCACCGCGCAGGGCACGGCCGAGGCCGCCGCCAAGCCCGCCGATCAGCGCCTCTCGGTCAAGCTCGACGCGAGCGACGTGAACATCGCGCAATTGCTCGGCGACGTGGCGCAGTTCAAGAAGCTCGAGGGCACGGGCCGCGTGAGCGCCGACCTCGCCACGCGCGGCGCCGCCATCGACGCCTTCAAGCAGCAGCTTGCCGGCAAGGCCTCGGTGCAGTTGCGCGACGGTGCGGTGCGCGGCATCAACCTGGCCAAGGTCTTGCGCCAGTGGCGCTCGGCCGTGACGCTGAACCAAGACGCGGTGCAGGCCGCCAGTGCCGAGGAGAAGACCGACTTCTCCGAGATCAGCGCCAGCTTCGACGTCAAGGACGGCGTGGCGCGCAGCAAGGACCTGGCGGCCAAGAGCCCCTTCGTGCGCGTTGGCGGCGAAGGTCTGGTGGACATCGGCCGCGGCCGCGTCGACTACCTCGCCCGCGCCACCGTCACCGGCAGCAGCGAAGGCCAGGGCGGCGCAGAACTCGAAGCGCTCAAGGGCGTGACGGTGCCGGTGCAACTGGTCGGGCCCTTCGGGGCGGTCGATTACAAGGTGCAGTGGTCGGCCGTGAGCGGCGATCTGCTCAAGGGCGCCGCGCAGAAGGCTCTGAACGAGCGCGCCAGGGGCGCCCTGGGCGGCCTGCTCGGCGTACCCGCGGCGCCGGCCAGCGGCGCTTCCGCACCGACGCCCAAGGAGCAGCTCAAGGACAAGGCGGCGGAGCAGTTGAAGAAATTGTTCGGGCGTTGAGGAGTGTGAGAGGGTGTAGACGCCGATCACCAGGCGCGGCATCGCAATGCCCATCGGTGAGAAATCATGCAGTCGCGCTACGAACCCGTCGCACTGCCAATCTCGATGATGGGGATCGCCGCATCCAGACGACTGAGCGCAGTCGGCAGCGTGGCCGCAAGCAGCAAACGCAATCGTTCATTGCTCACATTGCCACAGGTCACCCAAAGCAGGCGTGGCGGCGCACCATGGCGACCAATCAGCACTACGAAATCGGCATCCTTGCTGATCAATACGGCGTCGGCAGCACGAGCGCGGTAGAAAATTTCGGCATCCTCGGCGTCACGAAGTCCGAGATCGCGCAGAGCAACCGCCTGCAGTCCGAATGCCTGAGTTAACCAGGTCGCGAGCCCAGGCGGGAGTTAAGCATCAACCCAGACGATCACGCGACCAGACGCTCGAGATCGGTTCGCTTGGCGGCGAAGTGCAAGCAGGCACGAATGTCTTCAGGCTGGAGGTCGGGAAAATCCTCCAGAATGGTGGCCTCGCTGACGCCTTGCGCCATCATTTCGAGGACGTCGCTGACACGAATGCGCATGCCTCGAATGCAAGGCTTGCCACCGCATTGTTGTGGGTTCCACGTAATGCGCGAAGCCGACGAGTCTGTCATGCAAGCCCTCTGCGTCAGGTATGGCGTGAACGGGGTGCGAGTGGCCGCGCCAGCGTTCAGGAATCCGGCGCCATTCTAAATGCAGGGCGGCGAAGGCGCGACAAGCGAATGCAGGAGAGGTGCACCATGACTAGCGCAGAAAAATCTGCGGCGAAGTCAGCGCACTGCCCGATGCTCAGGCACGGGAAGTACCGGACTTTGTCGGTTTCCTGAAGTCCAAACAGCACACCCGTCGGCTCGCCGAGCGTGCCGCGGACACAGCGCTAGAGGCTTGCCCTTCGCTGCGCTCGGGCCCCCTGTGCTCCTCGACTCTGGATCGCGCCGCATAAACGCTGCACTCACTGCGCGAACAAAAACCCGAACTCGGCGCGGTGCGCCAGAGCGTGATGGCAGATGCGTTCGAGCATCTGGCACATCAACCCCAATTCTTTCTGGACGCCATCAACGGAGTACTTGGCAGGTCGAACGATGGCGCCACATTTGAAGAAGCGCTGTTGACTCACGCGCGGCAGCGGCGCGCCACTGAGCGCGAGGAGTTGACCGGCACTTATTTGCGCCTGCCGCCCCTGCACCAGGCTGTGCTGCAGCGCCTGCTCGAACAAGGCGAGCATTACCGCGCATTCGATAAGCCGGCGCTGACGTTCTACCGCGAGCAAACCGCTGCCAAAGTGTCAGTGGCGCAGGTGCAGCGCGCACTCGAGGCGCTGCGTGATAACGATCCGCCACTGGTCTGGAAATCCCTGCGCGGCGACTACTCGGTATACGACCAGGCGTTGAGTGGCTGGTATGCGTATCTGGTTAGTGCGAAAATTGGCCACCGCGCGCTTGATGCAGTGCGGTGGCGCTGATCCACGACCACTCTCAGGCGTAATGCGCCGCCCGTCTCTCCGACCACGGCAACGCCTGCTCAAGTTGACCGGCCAGGCTGTACAGAGTTTCTTCATCACCTAGCCTGCCGGCGAATTGCATGGCCAGCGGCAGGCCGGATTTCGCCTGCCATAGCGGCAGCGTCACCGCCGGCTGACCGGTCGTATTAAACAGCGGCGTGAACGATGAATAGTTCTGAATGATGTGCATCCACCACCCAAGCATGTCGAGGCCTTTCGCATTCTGGTCGAGCTCGCCGAGTATGGCGATGTCGCGGCCGAGACCCGGCGTCAGCAACACATCGTAGTTCCGCATGACCTGGCCGATGTTGCGCGAGATGACGTTTTGAATGCTCATCGCCTCTTCCATCTGCGTCGCGCGCAAGGTCTTGGCAAAGCGATAGACTTCCAATGTCACAGCCTCGGCTGTCTTCGGGCCGATCTTGCGCCCGGTCAGCGCAGCGAATTGGTCCATGACAGAGGCCAGCGTCGCGGCCCATAAGCGAATCGACGATTCGTTGAAGGCATCGGCGTCATACTCCAACCGTAACGGCTCGCAGATATGCCCGAGACTTTCTAGCAGGGCCTGCGTGTCGGCCAGACGCGCGTTATTTTCTCGTGCAATCGGGCCACAGCCCGGCATGCGATCGACGACACCGATCCGTAGTTGGCTGGGTGGCGTCATCGCGGCGGCGAGAAAACTGCGCTTGGGCGGCATCGCAGCATAGAAATAGCCATCATCCGGCCCAGCCACGGCATCGAGTAACGCGGCTGAATCGCGCACCGAGCGCGTGGTCGCGAATTCGACCGCGAGTCCCCACAGAAAAATGCCGAAATCAGGGCCGGTCGGTGTGCGTCCGCGCGTCGGTTTCATGCCGACCAAGCCATTGCAGGCGGCTGGAATGCGGATCGATCCGCCGCCGTCGGTGGCATGCGCGATCGGCACCATGCCCGAGCCGACCGCCGCGCCCGCGCCGCCGGACGACCCGCCCACTGAATATCCGAGATTCCACGGATTGCGCGTCGAGCCATACAACAACGATTCGGTATTGGCGTTGAACGCCATTTCGGGCGTCGTCGATGTCCCGACCGTCACCAAACCCGCCGCGCGGCAGCGCTTCATCAACTCCGTGTCGTGTTCATGCTTGATGCCAACACCCAGACGCGAGCCACCAGCCGAGATCATGCCTTTGAAATGCATGCCGAATTCCTTGACCAGAAACGGCACGCCGCGAAATGGTCCGGCCGGAATTCCGGCTTTCAATTCGGCGCGCGCATGGGCCGAAAGTATCTGCACCACACAATTGATCTTGGGATTCAGGCGTTCGATGGCGTCGATCGCGCTGTCGATCAAATCAGCCGGAGATACTTCCTTGCGTTTGACCAGCTCCGCCAGGCCCAAGCCATCGTACTTACTATATTCAGCGAAAATCATGATGAAGCCTCTCCGTTATTGGTTACCGATGCGCGAACTCCATGCAGGCCGAGACAACGCCAGCCATGGTGGCCGCGCGAGTTGTCATCTGCTTTGGGGCGTCAGCAGTTTACGCCTGCGTCGAGGCGAAACAAGCACCAATGCGCGCCTCTTATCCGCGCCGCTCACCATGAATACGCCTTTGTTCGCACCTCGTCCGCGCCCGCGCCTGCTGCTCACGCCAATGGAAGGCGTGCTCGATTTCCGCCTGCGCGCCATTCTGATACGCGCTGCGCACTACGATTGGCGTACGGCTGAGTTCGTGCGCGTCACCAACACTGTTCTGCCGCAACGTAGTTTCACGCGCATTGCACCCCGATCTGTTGCACGGTCTCGCGAATCTCCACCAACTGCGCAGCGCCCGTCTTTGGGTGCGTCTCCAGCCGCCGACGCTCGGCCCAGTCGTAGGCCCTGTCGTGGTGATCCACGTAGCAAAGCATCAGACTGCCTTGCATCCGGTGAATTACACCGGGCCGGCCCGCGTGTCAGGCTCGGCCGGCACCGGCAAGGTCGCTTCCGCGGGATGACCAACGTCGAGGAACTGAAAGCGGCGCTCGACTATCCGTGGGAGTGATGGCGCTGCGGCTCACCACACACGCCGGCATGGTCGCCTGCAAAGAAAAGCGCGCCCGGCCGCTCCGCTCCCAGTGAGGCAAAGAATCGCAAATGGGCGACGCTGATGTCCTGTGCCTCGAGTTGATGCGCAGCGTGCGGGACCGGCCACGGATGTCAACACCAAGAGATTTCCAGGAGAACGGTTGCTGGAAGATGCGCTGGCCCAGCGTTGCGCGTCCGGATGATGGAAAGGATTCGCTGCCGCTCCCGCACGCGGTGGCACCCGGGGTTTGCCGCCCGTGGCCAACTCCAGCAGCGCCTCGGCCGCTTCAGCGGGTAGGTGTGCAGTCGCTCCGGCATCCGAGTTCTTGGACGACTTCATGCACGGCGAGAAGGGTCTAGCTTGCAGCTCGCCGCATTGACACTGGAGTTCGGTCAGCACCCCCAAAGCCAAGTCGAGGCGGCCCCCTAGATTGCTACGCTGCCTGTTTGCCTGCGATCACCGGGCTCGAGTTCTCTTCATCTCGATCACGTGCGCGCCGGCGCGGTTCCACGCATCGGCCATTTCGTCGCTGTAGTCGTGGCCGTCAGCCTGCTTGACGATGGCGCGGTAGTTTGGCACGAGGCCTTGGGCGTAGAGCATCGGCACAGCGGGGATTGCGGTTTCGATGCGAGGGGCTGGGGGCGGCCTGCGTGACCTTCAAGTCGTGCCTGAGCCAGATCGGGGGAGACCGAAGG
>JANONH010000214.1:0-2906 GCA_031420735.1 Methylibium sp. | reverse complement strand
CGAAAGCGGTTGAGCTCGCCGACGCTCGCAAAGCTGCGCTCCATCAGCAGGCTCATGTTGTGCAGGATGCGCTCGACCACCTTGTTCTCCCACACGGCGTCGAACTGGATTTGCTTGTCGAGCCACTGCTCCAGCCATTCGGGGTTGGGCATGCGCGACTGCACGGTGTCGCGAGGAAACAGTGCCTGGTTGACGTGCAGGTTGGTCGGGTGCAGGGCCTGCGCGGTGCGCCGCGCGCTGGCCATGAGCACGCCCACCTTGGCGAACGCGGCACGCGCCTCGTCGCCAAACTTGTGCAAGGCGCGCTTCATGTAACGCAGGTAGGCGCCGCCATGACGGGCTTCGTCGCGCGCCAGTGTTTCGTAAATGGCCTTGATGACCGGCTCGGTGTGCCATTCGGCGGCACGCCGATACCAGTGGTTGAGGCGAATCTCGCCGCAGAAATGCAGCATGAGGGTCTCGAGCGCCGGCGCCGGGTCGAACTCGAAGCGCACCGCATGCAACTCGGCCTCGGTGGGCACGAGCTCGGGCCGAAAGCGCCGCAGGTACTCCATGAGCACCAGCGAATGCTTCTGCTCTTCAAAGAACCAAACGCTCATGAAGGCGGAGAAGTCGCTGTCGTCGCGGTTGTCGCGCAGGAACATCTCGGTTGCGGGCAGGGCGGCCCACTCGGTGATGGCGTTCATCTTCACGGTCTGGGCCTGCTCGCTGGAGAGCTGGCTGGCGTCGAAGCTGGCCCACGGAATGTCCGTCTCCATGTTCCAGCGCACCGCTTCGAGCTGCTTGAAAAGTTCCGGGTAAAGCATGGGAGAACTCCTCGTCAAGGCGTCGCAACAGTTTACGGGGTGAGCGTGACTTCGACGTGTCGGCCACGAGTTCACCTTTCGGCGCGACCCGCTGGCGAAGCCGACGCCAAAAAGACTGGCAAGAAGCGCGCCCTGAAGCTTTCGCGGCCACGCAGCTAAGCGCGCTCGGCGCGCCATCGTTCGGTCTGGGACCCGATGCGCGAGAGCGACTCGAGCGCCGTCACGCCTGGCGTCGGGCGTCGGTGCAGCACCGGCGCGGCGCCGCCGGCCCAAATCTCGACCGAGCTGGAGAGCTTCGCGCGCAGCTCCGTCAGCCCCTCGCTCACCAGGGTGGGGGTGAGCACGGAGGTGAAGCTCAGGGCCACCACGTCCGAGCGCTGCGAAGTGGCCGCCAGGACAATGTCCCAGATCGGCGTCTGTACGCCCAGGCTCACACAGCGGCAGCCCTCGAGCAGCAACAGCAGTTCGGCCATCGACAGGCCGATCGAATGCGGTTCGTTGGGCAAGGTGGTGAGCAAGATGCGCGGGCGGCTTGCGGGGTCGAGCCAGGGCATGGCATTGATCGAGCGGATAGGACGGCGGCGATGGAGAGGCTGATGGGGCGAGCAGGCGACGCCGTTTCACTCAATTTTTCGCGCTCCGGTGGCTTGGAAAAGTTTTATAAGATCGATGCGGATTTTTCTTCGACAAATTATTGATAAACCGCAGAGCATCCACTCGCTACTTCAAAGTTCATGTTTTGATCGGGACAAATAATGCAATTGACCATGCTGACGTCCAAGTTTTACATCCGACGGCGTTGCGGCTCGCCGCGCAGCCGGTGGGTGGCCTTTGCCCTCTGTGCGGGTGCGCTGCTCGCGCCTTCGGCGCAAGCCGCCTGCCCCAGCTTGCTCGATCGCAAGCTGCCGCGTCTGCAGGACGAAAAACCGCAGAACCTGTGCCAGTACGCGGGCAAGGTGGTGGTGGTGGTCAACACCGCGAGCTACTGCGGCTTCACACCGCAATACAAGGGCCTGGAAGCGCTGAGCGAGCGTTACGGCACGCGCGGCCTGGTGGTGCTTGGCTTTCCGTCGAACGACTTTTCGCAGGAGCCGGGCAGCAACCAGGAGGTGGCGGCTTTCTGCGAGAACACCTATGGCGTCAAGTTTCCGATGTTCGCCAAGACCAGCGTCAAAGGAAGCATGAGCAGTCCCCTGTTTGCCGAACTGGCGCGGCGCTCCGGGCAGGCGCCGAGCTGGAATTTCCACAAGTACGTCATCGCCCGCGATGGCCAGACCGTGCAGAGTTTTGGCAGCATGGTCGACCCCAAGAGCCGTGGCTTCATCGCCGACATCGAACGCCTGCTCGATGCGCGCTGACAGCCGGCCGGCGCGTGTTGCAAAAACTTGCAATTGGGCGGGGAACACCGGGCACATCCATGGCTCGAAGCATTCATCACGGTTTTCTGTCGCGGAGCCTGTCTGCCACGCTGCGGTCTGAAATCCCCGGGCGTCTCTCCTCCTCCCTCCCTCCCTTCTTCGCCCGGGGGCGCTCCGCGACATTTCTTATCCTGGCCCGGGCGGGAGCTCGTCGGTAGACGCGCGCTTGCGCTCGACTCCACCGACCGCCGAGCCATGCGCTCGGGCGTGCGCGAGGTGCTTGCGCTGAACGGCCGCCTCGACCTGGCGGTGCATTGCGCCGGTCACTCTACAAGCCGAAACGCTTCACGCGCTGGCTTGAGTTCATGCGGCATTTCGGGCATGGCAACTAATTCCGGATCGCGCGCCGTGCCACCGGGCTCTGAGGCTGCGCGCGCCGCGCCGCGCTGAGCAGCGACCGCCGACTCGCGCGCATCCATTCAACGAAGTGCAGGGCACAGCCGCTATCCAGGCCCGCGCCAGAGCCCCGCTGCCGCCAGAAGCCACGTGAGGGCGCCAAAGCGGCCTGCAACGGCCCGCCTGGGCTTGCTGCGGGCGCGATTACAGCCAGCCCTTGCGCCTGAAGTACCAGAACGGCGCGATCACCGACGCCGCCATCAGGCCGACCGCAAACGGGTAGCCCCAGGCCCAGTCCAGCTCCGGCATGGCCCTGAAATTCATGCCGTAAATGCTGGCAATGAGG